>NZ_LIRE01000537.1 GCF_001402795.1 Pseudanabaena sp. 'Roaring Creek' | reverse complement strand
TGAGTGCCGCAGCGACGGCAAGTCAAGGACAACAAACCTATCAAGTCGTGAGAGTACCGCAATATTCGAGTGCGACTTTAGGATCTGCAACATCATCCTATTGGAATGGAAGTACGGGAGGAATTGTTGCCTATGATGTGGCAGGAAACTTGAACTTAACGGGGGGGATTAATGTTAATGGTAAAGGATTCCGAGGTGGTGGTGGACGTTTATTGGGGGGAGCAGTTAGCCCCAATACAGACTATCGGACATCATCAACCATAGATAAAAATGGCTCGAAGGCAGAAGGGATTGCGGGAACACCAAGGTTTGTTATCAATCCTATTAACCTAGCGCTCGTGGATAATGGGGCTGAAGGTTATCCCAATGGCAGTTATGGTCGCGGTGCTCCTGGCAATGCAGGAGGAGGTAGTACCGATGGAAATTCCAATGGTAATGATGAAAACTCTGGGGGCGGCGGCGGTAGTAATGGTGGTGCAGGGGGAATTGGAGGGCGATCATGGAGTTCCAACTTACCGACAGGCGGGTTTGGCGGTAAGCCTTTCTCAGCGACGACCAGTCGTTTAGTATTGGGTGGTGGTGGTGGTGCTGGTACTACTAATAATGGATCGTTTTCTCCACCAAATACTGATACCTCTAGTAGCGGCATATATAGTAGTGGTGCCTCAGGTGGTGGGATGGTCATGCTGCGGACCAATACAGTTAGCGGTACAGGGACGATTAGCGCTAATGGGAGCAGCGCTCGTGATGTGACAAGAGATGGTGGCGGTGCTGGTGGTGCTGGCGGGAGCGTGCTAGTTTCTGCCCTAAGCAATAATGTTACTGGACTTACTGTGAATGTTGTAGGTGGCAATGGTGGTAGCGCATTATTTAGCGCTTCCCATGGTCCTGGCGGCGGCGGCGGTGGCGGTGTGGTAGTCTCCAGTGCTGGCGTAACAACTAATCTCCAAGGCGGGATTGCTGGCGTAACGGGAATTACCTCCAATCCTAATAACGGGGCGGTAGCGGGAACAGGATTAGCGGTACCAATTTCCGTGGGTACGGTTCCAGGAGCAAGCTCAGGAGCCGCTTGTGTTCCCGCGTTAGCCGTAGTGAAAACCACCAGTACACCAACGGTAAATCGAGGTAGTCAAGCAACTTACAAAATTGTGGTAAGTAACGGAGCAGGTTTAGCAACCGCCAATAACGTGACGATCGCCGACAATAGTCTTCCCGCAGGGTTTACCCTTGCGGCAAGTCCAGCCCCGACCATAAATTTAATTAACGGATCGACTCGACCTACCACCAGTAACCCAACCGCAGGCACTAGTAATTTGTCCTGGGGAACGTTCTCGATTCCAGGAGGAGGATCGGTCGAGATTCAATTTACCGTTGATGTGAGCAGTAGTGCCGCGACAGGAACCTATAATAACCCAGCTTCAGCGACCTATACCGATCCTGCGACGAGTGGCTCCAAAACCGTTAGTTACGATATTACCAATACTGGCGAAGATGTTACGGTTACTATTCCTTCTTCGCCGCAACTTTTGCTGGTAAAGCGGATTACCAAAGTCACCAGAGGTGGAGTTGCGATTTCCCCTACAGGCAGCGATAACTTTAATATCTTTAATAACGATGGAACAGCAGCAAATACCAATACCAATTGGCCAGTTAACTATCTGAAGGGAGCTAACAATGGAGGAGCCGTAGCACCAGGAGATGTTCTGGAATATACGATTTACTTCCTTTCCGCAGGTAATGTTGGCGTTACGAATGTTAATATTTGCGACTTAGTGCCTGCGAATACGACCTTTTTCACAGGTACTTATAATGGTCTAACTCCATTAGATACAGGAAGTTCGGGCGGTAATTTGGGAATAGCTTTAGCCAGTGGTAGTACTACGCCAACGGTGTATATGAGTAGTGTTAGTGATGGCGATCGCGGTACTTTCTATGCTGCGGGAACGGCACCTACAAGTGGTTGTGTCAAGAATGTAGCAGGGACATATTCGGCAATCACCAATAGTGACAATACTAATGGGCTAGTAGTGGTTAATGTTGCAAAGTTTCCAGCGACAATACCGAATGCTACAGGTTCGGGAACGCCATCTAATTCCTACGGGTTTGTGAGGTTTAACGTAACGGTTAATTAGGTAACTGGGTTTAAGCTGAGCCCGAAGTCAAAACCTGTGATAAAGCGCTCCTTATTTTGCTATATAAAACTTTCTCCATAAAATTAAGCATAGTGAATTCGCTGATATGATCGAAATAAACTCAGTATTTCTGTCTTAATCCCAATTCACGAAAGTGTGACAACACTTTCGTGAATTAAAAACTAAATCTAGTAAGGGTTTTCAAGTTAAGAAATGGCTACGCCATTTCTTAACTTGGTATTAGAATAACGCTCAAAGCTTCTAGATCCCTTTTTCTCTCAGTTTAGATACTCTTCCACTGGCAATAATTAATATGCGTTCACGTAATATGCGTTCACGATACAGCCTACTAAGAAATATCAGCAAGTCTATACAGAAGCTAATTCTGCGGGGATATCGAAAATGGTTAGCGATCGCGCTAGTCAGCATATTTATGATGATTTCTTTTTTCCCCATCCCGTTTCCCCAGATATTTAAGAGTGGAAATTTAAAGAGAATAGAAATACCATCAATAATTGAGGAAGCAAACGCCCAAACAGCACCAGCGCTATGTGGAGTCCCAGGGAAGGATGGAGTCGGAGCACCCGCAGGGATCATCAACACC
>NZ_LIRE01000051.1 GCF_001402795.1 Pseudanabaena sp. 'Roaring Creek' | reverse complement strand
TGGGTTTTAATTATGCCCAGCTACTTACCTTTTAGCAATCTGTCCAAGCTGTGAAGATTCTGATACATTTGGCTTAGTAGATAAGGCAATCAATCAGATAATAAATTAGGTAATACATTAAGTTAAGCATTCGAGGCTGCTAATATGGCACAAAATCCGTTAGTCGAACAAGCTAAACAAGGAAATGTTAGTGCGATCGCATCTTTAATGAACCGTTTGCTAAAATCTCAAGGAATGCTAGCAAATGTAGAGCGTAATGATGATCGCTTAGAAGTTTTAATCGAGTCCGATCTGCGATCGCTCGATGATGAAATGCGAATTCCTAAGCGGCAAATATTAGTAGGAATGCTCAAAAAATGGTTTCTTACCATTGAAGTCCAAACAATTTCTAAGATCGTAGTATCTTGGCAGCAAACTGGTAGTGATGAGCCAGCATGGACAGAGGAAATTTATTTGGCTGAGCAGGACGAGCCAAAAGAGGCAAGTCTTAGTAACAATGGCGGAACCACTGAGCCCACGAAAAAGCTTACAATACCTCCCTTACCAGTATTTCCACCAAAATCTATGCTCGAGCGAAACGATCCTCGCGATCGCTCCAATAGTAAAAATGACACCTCATCGGCTAGTCCCGATCTTGATGAAATGTTTGGCGCGATCGCTTCCCCTGAGCCTCTACCAGATATCGGTTTAGAGTCTAGTAATAATGTACCTTTAGAATCCATTCGGTCTTCTCAAGATAGAGAACTATTGTTTTTTTCGGATATTCCCCTAATTGCAGACGATTCCGATCTTAGCTCAGTCGCTAGTCCAGTCGCTAGTCCAGTCGCTAATTCAGATATTAATAATTCCCCGTTAGATCAATTAGATCCGATCGCCCCACCCCATAAATCCTTATGGCAATCCCTACTAAAAACCCCTGTTTTTAGCATTCAACTGGCTCAATATGTGGTTGTTTGCGTGGTTATCATCATCTCCCTAAGAGGTATTCATACTGCATTGGGTGGAGGCAAAGCCGCCAAGGCTGCCTCTAATTCATCACAGCTAATAATGCGATAGAGTTATTGCAATAGAGTCATTGAGTTTATCACAATCCTAAATCATTCATGAGAAAAATCATGAGAGAAACAGGGCTTCGACTTCACTCAGCCAACCTATTCTGATGGCTGAGCGAAGTCGAAGCCTAACTCATTTAGGATTGCTATATGCTTGCCATAAGTAGCTAAGCATAAGTAAACTTAAAA
>NZ_LIRE01000734.1 GCF_001402795.1 Pseudanabaena sp. 'Roaring Creek' | reverse complement strand
TATAGATAATTCAAATAAAAACTACAGCTTCGACTTCGCTCAGCTAGCTTACACCGAGGGCTGAGCGAAGTCGAAGCCCGTCTACAAGTTATTTAAAACAACTATAATACCAATTCACGAAAGTGTGACAACACTTTTGTGAATTAAAACCCAAACCCAGTAAGGGTTTTCAAAACACAAAATGGCGTAGCCATTTTGTGTTTTGGTATAAAACCCAAGATCGTGTTGCCGCGCTCCGCGCGACAACACGATCTTGGGTTTTAATTTTGTCCTAACAAGACTGGCGGTAGCTATATTTAGCACTACTTGCTCGTTTACAAAACCAAAAATAATGAATTGGTATAAATTAGAGTTGTGGCGTAAAGCGCCACAACTCTAATTTATTAAGAATTTTTTTAAGAGAAAACCTCATGCCCGAACGAATTGCACCACAAGCAGGACAGGAATCTGTATGGGACTATCCCCGCCCTGCAATTCTCGAAAGTACAAATAAACATATTCGCATCGTTTGCAATGGCATCGTCATCGCTGAAACCCAACGTGCCAAGCGCGTTTTGGAAACCAGTCATCCTCCTTGCTACTACATTCCCTTAGCAGATATTCAAATGGAATATTTAATTGAGACTTCGCGGAGGACAATGTGTGAATGGAAGGGAATTAGTCAATATTATGATATAGCGATCGCGGATAGATACATTCAAAATGCGGCTTGGCGATATACAAACCCGACCCCTAATTTTGTAGATATTCAAGATTCATTAAGTTTCTATGGCAGTCTGATGGATGCCTGCTATGTCAATGATGAGCTAATCACACCGCAAGCAGGCGATTTTTACGGGGGCTGGATTACCTCCGATATCGTGGGTCCCTTTAAGGGCGGAGCAGGAACTTGGGGCTGGTAAATTTAGGGCTGGTAAATTTGGGGCTGATACATTGGCTCTGGCAGAGGATAGCCAAAAGTAAAAACGGTGCTTTGTAACGTCTTTAGTTGGCGGGTTAGTTGGGGGTTTAGTTGGGGGTTTGGTATGATGATCGCCATTACTCTTGATATTCATCTAAATCATGACACCAATGATTTCTTTCAAACTCTCCGAACTCGCTTCAGAGCTAGCCACCGTTTTACCCGATTGTCGCTTTGAGTCCGATGGTGACGATCCGATCATTACAGGTGTAGCAGCGATCGATAAGGCTCAGGCAGGAGAAATCACCTTTGTGTCTTCATCAAAATTTGTTTCTAAACTCAAAGATACTCAAGCCAGTGCCGTCATTCTCGATCAAAAAACACCGTCAATCTTGCCCTGTATTCGTACCACTAATCCGCGCATTCTCTTTGCTAAGGTTCTCGAAAAGTTTTATCAACCACCCACCGCGCCCCTTGGCATCCATCCCACTGCAATTTTAGGCGAGGGCGTACAATTGGGAGAGAATGTCGCGATCGGAGCCTATACCGTAATTGGCGATCGCACCAAAATTGCCGATAACGTCACAATTTTTCCCCATGTCACCATTTACAACGATGTCGAGATTGGTATAGGAACGACCATTCACGCCAACTGTGTCATTAGGGATCGCACTCAGATCGGGGCAAATTGTATTTTTCATCCCAACGCCGTACTTGGTGCGGATGGATTTGGGTTTGAACTCTCCCCCGATGCCACTTGGTACAAAATCCCGCAAACGGGGTATGTCATCATTGAGGATAATGTCGAGCTGGGTTGTTCCTGTGCCGTCGATCGCCCTTCCGTCGGTGTGACCATAATTCGTAAAGGGGCAAAGCTGGATAACTTCGTGCAAATCGCTCACGGGGTGACGGTTGGGGCGCACTCGGTTCTTGCGGCACAGGTCGGCTTAGCAGGTGGGGTCACCCTCGGTCACCATGTGGTGATGGCAGGACAAGTGGGAGCCAACGATCGCGTTCATGTTGGGGATGGCGCAATTATTGGTGGTAAAGCTGGCATTACCAGTGATGTTCCCGCAGGCGCGTCTATGATCGGATTTCCTACAGTTCCTGAAAAAAGCTGGAAGCGCGTTGTCATCGCCGAACGTCAGCTTCCCGATCTACTCCATACCGTTCGTAAATTGGAAAAGCGCATTGCCGAACTAGAATCAAAGCTCGCTGAATAAATTTATAGTTGTTTTAAATAACTTGTAGACGGGCTTCGACTTCGCTCAGCCCTCGGTGTAAGCTAGCTGAGCGAAGTCGAAGCTGTAGTTTTTATTTGAATTATCTATATGTTAGGACAAAAACAAAACCCAGAAGAGTGTTGCGGCGCAAAGCGCCGCAACACTCTTCTGGGTTTTATGTCTTAATGCCAATTCCCAAAAGTGTGGCTACACTTTTGGGAATTGAAAACCAAACCCAGTAAGGGTTTTAAAATCACAAAATGGCGTAGCCATTTTGTGATTTGGTATAACTTATTTGGCTATAGCTATAAATAAAGATGTACTGCTAAAAATAAAAACGAGATGCATGGCATCTCGTTTTTAGTGGGCGGGAAAGTTTAGCCTCGAATGGTACTGAAATCGGCAAGTTGACGGCTGTAGTTGCGGATAAAGCCTAGCAAGTTGAGTCGATTTTGGCGCACTTGCGGATCTTCTGCCATAACCAGCACATCATCAAAAAATTTCCCGAGGATAGGCGCGATCGCTTTAATCCCCTCCATCAACTGAGCATCACTAGGTTGGCTGGGTAATGCGGCGATCGCTTGATAAAGAGCTTGTTCGGCTGGGTCAGTCAGGGTGTCAGCCTTGACGGCGATCGTGATATCTAAAGTTGCGCTATCTAAATCACCCTGAACGGCGAGGCGGGAAGCTCTCACAATTGGCTCGTAGATCGCACCAAGGGTGGAGTTGTCACGAGACTGTTGTAAGAAATGAGCCCGTTCTTTGAGGCGGATAAGATTGCTTAAACCTTGCAAAGTATAGGCAAGATCGTCGGCTCCCATCACCGCATCTACTAGATCGTACTCAATACCCTGCTCCGCAAGGATGGTTTCGCAACGCTGTTTAAACCATTTGTAGAGGTTCTCGAAGACCGTTTCGACAGGACTTGCTAATAAGTTTTTGTCCGCATAAACGGCGATCGCCGCTTGCAATAGTTGGGGCAAATTGAGAGCAAAGCCACTTTCCCAAGCGATCTGGACGATCCCCGTAGCCGCACGACGGAGGGCAAAGGGATCGGACGATCCTGTAGGAATGATGCCTAAACCGAAAATACCAACGAGGGTATCAAGGCGATCGCTAATGGCGACGATTTTTCCCGTTAGAGCTGTCGGCAAAGAATCACTAGCGCCACGGGGTTGATAATGTTCGCGAATACCCGTCGCCACGGCAAGAGGCTCTTGGCTAGATAATGCGTAGTAATAACCCATTTGACCTTGCAGTTCGGGAAATTCCTTTACCATTTGCGTTACCAGATCGGCTTTTGCCAACTGAGCCGTGCGATCGATGAGGACTTCATCGGCGGCGGTGATAGGCAGATTGGCGATCGCTGCTATTACAGATTTAGCGATCGTCCGAATACGATCGACTTTTTCCGCCACGGAACCAAGTTGGGCTTGGAAAGTGACTTTTTCTAATAGGGGTAAAAAAGTTTCTAGGGATACGGCGCGATCGCTATCGTAGAAAAACTTCCCATCGGAAAGCCGCGCTCTAATCACGCGACCGTTACCCGCAGCAATTAACCGCGATTTATCGGGATCGCCATTGGAAATGGTAATAAAACGAGGTAGTAATTGATCGGGATTTTTAAGGGAATAAACTGGAAAATAGCGTTGATGACTCACCATTTCGGTTTTAATCACAGGCTGAGGCAGTTCGAGAAATTCCCGTTCAAATTCGCCAATAACTGCCGTAGGAAATTCCACCAGATAAGTCACTTCTTCGAGGAGATCTTCAGGGATTTCTGCCTTGCCGCCAAAAAGCTCGACGATGCTATTAATTTGGTTGACAATATGTTTTTGGCGCTCTTTGCCATCAACCAGCACAAAGGCTTCTCGCAAAGTTTCCACATAGTCTTGAGCCGTATCAATAATTACCGATCGCGGATGCATAACTCGGTGACCTTGGCTCAAGCGATCAGACTGCACATTTTCTAAAGCGATCGGTAAAACTTCGGAATTAAATAATGACACCAACCACCGAATTGGACGTGGAAACTTTAGATCGCCATTCCCCCATCGCATCAGACGCTTGCCATCTAACCCTGTAATCCAATTAGGAGCCAACTCTTGCAAAATATC
Organism: Pseudanabaena sp. 'Roaring Creek'; assembly: GCF_001402795.1. Classification (GTDB taxonomy): domain Bacteria; phylum Cyanobacteriota; class Cyanobacteriia; order Pseudanabaenales; family Pseudanabaenaceae; genus Pseudanabaena. Next base: position 690 of record NZ_LIRE01000734.1, on the reverse strand, counting down.
CTTTGTTTGGCGACCAATAATCTGTTGCTGAGCAAAAACAAAGGCTCCTTTGTCGGTTTCTTTAATAAAAATATCTTGAATAGCGATTCCCTTCGACTTGGCAAATCCTAATAGCGCCTTAGTCGGTTCGCCTTGAGGATCACCATTAACAAAGGCAGACCCTAGGGCGGGTCCCTTTAGCTCGACAATGCGATCGCTCTGTTGAGTGGCTAACCCTTCGATTAATACTGCTAAACGTCGCGGCGTACCATAAACACTGACCTTACTCGTAGTTAGTTGATGTTCATCTAAATTTTTAGGGATACGTTCTTGCCATTGGCGCAACGCATCAACAACAAAACTAGCAGGTAGCTCTTCAGTACCGACTTCTAACAGAAAACTTGCCATAACCACGAGTTGAGGGACTAGAACAGTTTAACGCTTTGGCGTGCAATATAAGTAGACAAGCGCAATTAAATGTAAAACCCAAAAAGCTGTAGTGCAATCGCAGCTTGCACTACAGCTTTTGACTCTGGTTTTTAATTATGCCCAGTTATACCAATTCACGAAAGTGTGACAACACTTTTGTGAATTAAACACCAAACCCAGTAAGGTTTTGAGATTCCCAAAAAGGCAACGCCATTTTGGGGATTGGTATTAAATATGCCCAGCTAAGTAAGTGGGCTTAATTAAATATAAAATCCTAAGACC
>NZ_LIRE01000536.1 GCF_001402795.1 Pseudanabaena sp. 'Roaring Creek' | reverse complement strand
TTCAAAATTTCCATCAGCAGTCCCTATTCAGTTTTTGATTGAGTGTGTTTCTCTTGTAGTTCATTCATATTTTTTTTGCTACCCTTATTTGTTTTTCTGATAAGCTAATTTCTTGGAATCCTCGTCTATCCCTATAAGTAAATATTATGTTTCGTGGCGCAATTATTGCTCTTACTTGCCTCTTTATTGGTGGGTATTTTGGATACCAATTTGCATCGAACGATATTGAGAAAAAACTTGCGGAAATTCAGAAAAAACATTCAGGTGGTAAATAATGGCAATTTTTAAGGGTTTTACTATTGGGCTTGTTTGTCTTGTTCTGGGTGGGGTGATCGGATTTAAGGCTAGATACTTTGAGCTACAAAAAGAAGGAGACGCAATGATGGTAGGAATTGAAGTAGGGAAAAAACAAAGCATCCCAAAGAATTAGCGCTCACTTCGCTGCGCTGAAGGATCCGCTCCATTGGCGTAGAAATTTGGCGATCGCCATTTTTGTTCCTGGATGCAAAATTGCGATCGCTTTTTTGTTTGATAAAAGGAGTAAGTTTTTCTGCTTTAGCCTACATCCTGTCGCTCATTCGCCGCGAGGCTAAGATCATATGGATGCTCGAACAATGGCGAGCTAATCCTTATCTG
>NZ_LIRE01000535.1 GCF_001402795.1 Pseudanabaena sp. 'Roaring Creek' | reverse complement strand
AAGTGACTGTAGCTATAAAAGCCTATGCCAAACGCTTAGCGTTTGGCATAGGCTTGGTTGTTATTTATCTGGCAGGTATTTGTTCTACTTCAGGTAATTGTTCCGCCTCCCAATGGCTCAGGATGATGGCATTTACACTATTACCAGTAATATTCACGACAGTCTTTAACCCATCAGTGATGCGATCGATACCCGCAACCAAGGCGATCGCTTCTAGGGGCAGTCCTGATGCTGATAGTACGGTTGCCATCGTAATCAGTGCTGAGCCTGGAACGCCAGGGGTACTAAAGGAAACAAGTAAACTACTAACGGCGATCGCCATTAATAGCGATGGCGTTAAAGGTACTTGATAAATCTGGGCGACAAATAAAGCGTTAAAACCCTGTAAAATCGCTGCGCCATCACGTTTTAGGGCGGTTCCTAAAGGAATCGCAAAGCTGGCAATTTCTTCCCGCAAACCATAATTTTCTTGAATATTTTGTAATACAACGGGCAAAGCAGCATTAGAACTAGCCGTCCCAAAAGCAAGAGCGATCGCTTCTGAGAGACTGCGGATAAATCTTACGGGATCGGCTTTTAGCAAAAACAAGATTGACATATCGAGGCAGAGCATGATCGAAGAAGCAATTACTAATCCCAAAACATAGAACAATAATTTGGCAACTAATTCTAAACCTTGGGTAGCGATCGTCGAACTCATCAGCGCAAAAACGCCTAGAGGAGCTACATACAAGATTACCGATAGAGTCCTTTCGCTAATGTGATAGATGCTTTCAATCAATTCTACAAAGGGCTTGGCTTTCTCCTTAGCAATTTGGATCCCAATTCCCAACAATACTGCGGAAAAGATGATTTGCAAGAGATTACCAGTACTAAGTGCCTCTAAAGGATTTACAGGAATTAAACTCACTAGCCAAGATAGGAGTGAAGGAGATTCCGCCAGATTAATATCTGCGGATAGGGAAAAACCCGTCACACCACTACCAGGCTGAATTATGTAGGCTGTCCCCATACCCACTCCCAGAGCGATCGAGCTAGTCACTATGTAACTGGTCATTAACTTGACCGTATATCTACCCACTTGACCAGCTCCTTGAATTCGGGTTAACCCCATAATTAAGGAGGAAAAAACAATGGGAACAACTACAAACTGAATCAGCCTTAAGAAAGACTCACCGACTGGAGCTAAAAAAACTTGGTTAATTAGTTCGATATTCTCAGGAAAAGTCGTATTCAGTAAAGTCCCAAACGCAACTCCAGCTACCAGCGAAATTAAAATGAATGTCGATAGATTCATATTTCCAATTACTAATTTAAAAACTACCACCATATCTGAGTTTTGCTAAGTCTTGCTAAGTAGCTAGGTGCAATTAAATATAAAATCCCAAAAGCTGTAGCTTACACGCAGCCAGTGCTATATATTTTGAATCTGGATTTTATTTATGCCTAGCTATTTACTAAGTAGCGTTAGTAAACTTAAAACCAAATACAGGAAGACAATCCCTTACCTCACGGCGGTATAGCTCAAATTAACTCAGTGAGTATCAAAAGAAAGTCCAAGATGAACTGCGATCGCCGCTAACTCGCCGCTAACTTCGCAGGAACTTTAAGCAAGAATGTACTGACTCTCCTTTCTAGGCTTATGATGGCGATTGCTATATAATCAAGTTTGCTAGATTTCCCCTTATTAATGTTTAGATACGAAAAAAAGATGTTATGGCGGAGCGTTATGTTCGCGTAAAAACTTCCCAAGGACAAGTTTATTACGGGCTGTTAGAGTTGAACCAATCTGTCAAGATCCTCAGTGCAGCACCTTGGCTGGGAGGGGAGCCAAATGGTGATTTACTTGCTCCAGATACCTACCAACTCTTAGTTCCCTGTGAACCGAGCAAAATTGTAGCTGTTGGTAAAAATTATTCCGCTCATGCCGCTGAGATGGGTGGTGAAGTGCCGAAAGAACCAATCCTATTTTTAAAGCCAACTACAACTTTAATCGATCCTGAAGGGGAAATAACCCTGCCACCACAGTCGAATCGGGTAGAGTATGAAGGCGAGTTGGCAATGGTAATCGGTTCCCATTGTTTTAATCTGACTCCCAAACAAGCGATCGCTGCCATTTGGGGCTACACGATCGCCAATGATGTCACCGCAAGAGATTTGCAAAGAATGGACAGCCAATGGACTAGGGGAAAAGGGTTTGATACCTTTTGTCCGTTGGGACCTTGGATCGTACGTGAAATCAGTCCCACGGCAATGCTCCAAACCTTCGTCAATGACTTTAAGAAGCCTTTCCAGTCCGCCTCTATTGAGGAAATGGTGTTTTCTCCCGACTACATCGTGTCTTACATTAGCCAGATTATGACTTTGCTTCCAGGCGATATTATCCTGACGGGGACACCCGAAGGGGTAGGACCAATGGAGGCAGGCGATCGCATTTATATCGAAATTGAGGGCATTGGTAAACTGCAAAATACAGTAATTTTGCGATCGCCCTTACCATTAGATGAAGAATCAGATGAAGAAACCGAAGAAATCGATAAGTAAAAAATTGCCGCAAAAAAATTGCCGTGCATATTGCGGCAATTTTTTTGCGTGCAGGGGAACTTATTCCTATCTCTGGCGGTCATAGGTCGATAGCAATCTCTATAGCTAATACCAAAGCTCAAAATGGCTACGCCATTTTGAGCTTTGAAAACCCTTACTAGGTTTACTTTTTAATTCACAAAAGTGTTGTCTCACTTTCGTGAATTGGTATAAATCATTTAGGTATTAAGTAGTCCAGCATAATTAAAAACCCCAGAGAGCGTACCGCCCGCTACGCGGGCGGTACGCTCTTCTAGGTCTTACTAGGCAGCAAAATATATCTGGGGGAAAGTTCGATCTGCTTATCAGTTTTTATATACTCGCTAATCCCACTAATCCTATGAATTACCCAACTCGCACCGTAACTCAATTTCTCAAAAAACAGATCGGCTATCTAGCGATCGCCTTAACTTTGCCCCTTGCGGCAATGCCCAGTTTTGCACAGATCGTTCCCGTTGAGACTAACCCTAACTCAACCCCTTCGACAATTCCCTCCGATAAGCCTAACGACAAAGCTGCCAATCCTTCGGATAACAAGACCGCCCGTTTTAGTTGTCAAATGCGAGAAGGTCAATACATCGTTGTCTATCAACCCAAGAGCCAACCGCAAAAATATTTCCCTTGGGCTGCGCCTGCGGCGATGGGCGATGGCTGGTCTCCCGAACGTCGTTGCAACGAAATCAGCCGTCGTCTCGAACTATACCGCCCCGATGGTCTATTAGAAATGCGTACTAGCACTGAAAATGGCTATAACGTAGTCTGCGCAACTACCGATAAAAATTCTGCCTGTCGCATCGTGTTCACCGTGCCTAACGGGCAAGATCCGATCGCCACTCGTGACAAGGTCTTTGGGAATCTCGCTACGGCTGATAACGGTCAGCAAACTACCGCCGTCAATACCTATAGAGGACGCGATCGCTCTTTAGGCGATCTCAGCAGCGATCTGGGCTTAGGCATTGATTTGTCGGGAATCAATGGCGTGCTTGGTTCTGTCCTGTCACCAAACCGCTCGGGCTCTAATACTCCTACTAATTTGCGCGGTGGTAACCTTTACCTAAAACCGTTCCTCGATCCCAGTGATGGTGGTACGGGTAACTTTGCAAACAGTGGCTTTAATAGCGGTGGCAGAAGACTCAATCCTGATAATTTCCGTTAAATAAATGATTTGCAGCCCGACAAAATCAAACCCAGAAATTTGAAAGTGTTGCTAAACAACACTTTCAAATTTCTAAAGAATTCTTAGAGTGAACATCGCTGTAGGAGCTAGAAATGACACAGGCTATTGCGCGTCAAACTTTATATGAGTCCGATTTCTTCCAATGGACTCAAGATACTGTAGCCAAACTCAAGGCTAGGGACTTTGATCATGTAGATCTTGAAAACTTAATAGAGGAGATCGAGAGCTTGGGCGCATCTCAGAAAAAGGAAGTCAGGAATCGGCTGCGGGTGTTACTTGCCCATCTACTCAAACGAATGTATGTCAATATGCCTGACTGTTTTGAAGGATGGGAAAATACGATCAGGACTCAACGGACTGACATCGAGATTGAGCTTGAAGATATGCCTAGCCTGAAAAGATTTTGGGATGAATTTTTTGATTCGGCTTGGAAGTATGCCTTAAAGGATGTTAGGGGTGAGTACGCTAAAAAAGGCTATCAATTTCCCGATACATGGCAGTTTGAGCGAGATATTGACTCAATGCTAAATGTTGAATTTTGGGAATAAAAAAGCGGCGCTTTGCGCCGCTTTTTTATGTATTAAGCTTCGTTCAAAGCAGCAATACCAGGAAGGATTTTGCCTTCGAGCAATTCTAAGCTTGCGCCACCACCAGTGGAGATGTGGCTCATCTTGTCAGCAACACCCACCTTCTCAACAGCGGCTACGGAGTCACCACCACCGATGATGGTAATCGTGCCTTTACCTGTCAAGTCAGCAAGGGTATGAGCGATCGCTTCAGTACCAACGGCAAACTTATCAAATTCAAATACACCCATAGGTCCATTCCAAATGGCAGATTTGCAATCCGCAAGTGCTGCTTGGAATACCTTTACGGAGTCAGGACCAATATCCAAGCCCATCCAACCATCGGGAATATTTTCAATGCTGACGGTTTGAGAGTTAGCGTCAGGCTTAAAGTTATCCGCAACAACTACATCGGTAGGAAGCAAGAACTTCACACCACGTTCTGCGGCTTTCTTCTCAAGAGCGCGAGCTAGGTCTAGCTTATCTTCTTCAACGAGAGACTTACCCACACTCAAGCCACGAGCTTTGTAGAAAGTGAAAATCATACCGCCACCGATGAGCAGTACATCAACCTTATCCAGCAAGGTTTCGATCACGCCGATCTTGCTGGAAACCTTGGAGCCGCCAACGATCGCCGCGAGTGGACGCTGAGGATTGTCGATCGCACCACTGAGATATTGCAATTCTTTGTCGAGCAAGAAACCAGCAACGGAGGTGCTGATGAACTTGGTTACGCCTTCAGTAGAAGCATGGGCGCGGTGAGCAGTACCAAAAGCATCATTTACATAAATATCAGCTAAGGAAGCTAACTTTTTAGCAAATTCAGGATCGTTCTTTTCTTCTTCAGGATAAAAGCGAACGTTTTCTAGCAAAGCGACATCGCCATTATTAAGGGCATTTACTTGCGCTGCAACTGCGTCGCCGATACAGTCATCGGTTTTGACCACAGGCTTACCTAGCAATTCAGACAAGCGGGCTGCAACGGGATTAAGGCGAAGGCTTTCGGTAACACCCTTGGGTCTGCCGAAGTGACTGGTGAGGATTACGCGAGCGCCAGCTTCAGTCAAGTATTTAATGGTCGGCAAAGCCGCACGAATACGGGTATCGTCGGTAATTTTGCCATTTTCATCTTGAGGAACGTTGAAATCAACTCTTACTAATACTTTTTTGCCTGCCAAGTCAGCAGAGGTCAAGCTTGCTAGATTCTTTTTTGCCATAAAAATTTAAGTTTTCAGTATATAAAATTGCTTTTTTACAAAGTCTTAATAATTTTACACAAATCTGTCCCCATCAACCTAATCGTGAGTAAAAATACTTACCGCCAAAAAGATGGCTATTTTATAAAAAATACTTGCATTGCGATTTACAGCGCTTTGCGCTCAAACCCAAACCAAGGGAATTTTTGAAAGCGTTGCTTAGCAACGCTTTCAAAAATTCCCTTGGTTTGTTTGATCGATAATTGCTGTAATGGCTATACGTATAGCTGTCAGT
>NZ_LIRE01000534.1 GCF_001402795.1 Pseudanabaena sp. 'Roaring Creek' | reverse complement strand
TCACCAACTAAAGCAAATAACCCTTGTCCAATCTGCGATGACATCAAAGGTAAATGTCGAATTGCCTCCGATAACCAAGATTTTGCGCTGTGCATGACCCATCCCAGCGATGTCGGTCAGGCGGATTGGAAATATCTGGGCGAAACCAATGGCAGTTACTTTGCGGGTAAGTATGTCCGCAAACGTCCCGAGTCTGAATTGGAGCGCCAAGAGCGTCGCGATCGCAATTTAAAACTGCAACTAGCTCAACAAAAGGCAAAGCGGGATGGTTTGGCTAAGTTGCCTGATGCGGTTCAACGCGATCGCCTTTATCAAAGTTATTTACAAAAACTCGATCTAGACAGTTTAGATAGAGCCGATTTAGTTAGTCGTGGCTTGTCTGATGCTGAAATCAAGAGTCTGGGAGCTAAATCAACCAATTCTGGCTATATTCTGCCCATTAAGAATCCTTTAGGTCAGATTCTCGGGTTTCAAATCCGTTTGCGTGATGCTAGTTCTGGGCGCTATCGTTGGCATAAGCCTTTTGGGATCTCGGCACAGCAACAAAATGGAGAGTTACCTCTAGCTTTTCATGGTGATATTCAGGTCGATCGTCAGCGTGTGGTCTTGGTTGAGGGTACTGGCGTTAAGCCTTATCTTGCTTCTAAGCTGCGTGGCTGT
>NZ_LIRE01000533.1 GCF_001402795.1 Pseudanabaena sp. 'Roaring Creek' | reverse complement strand
GACATCGCTGGGATGGGTCATGCACAGCGCAAAATCTTGGTTATCGGAGGCAATTCGACATTTACCTTTGATGTCATCGCAGATTGGACAAGGGTTATTTGCTTTAGTTGGTGAAAACTTTCTGGAGGAATACTGGTTATTTAAGGAGGTCATTATTTTTGACCTCCTTGGTGCTTGCGAAGAGAGATCTCAATAAAGATCTGCTCCTGCAAGAGTTGCAAATTTAAAAACATCTAGATTGTCCTGATTGTAGGGTTTGTGGCGACTTCAATCAGAAAACAGACAGACTTTTTGAATTCAGTTCAATAATTAATTATTGGCTTTTGCAAAAAAATTAAAAAATTCGCAGCAAAAACTGTTGCTAAACTTATATCTTGCGTTAAGATATAAAGAAGCACTGAACAAAATTGCCCTCTCAAAGCAACATCTGTCCATTTTCGGATATTAAATTAAAAAACCTTCGGGTCATCAAAGAGCTAGTGGTTGCAGTCACTGGCTTTTTTGGTGTTGAAGGGGGAAAACTAGATAAGCAATCTCCTGTAGATAAAAACGGTGATCAAATCATACAGCGATTGCTCTAGATCTGATCTATAAAAGATCAAAAAAAGATCAAAATTTTATTGTATTTATCCTGCATAGGATCGCCTCGTTTTCATACTGTCATCTATGACACTATTTTTTAGCAATAGCATGGCTAACTCTTGGAAGCCAGCAAACTCAGAAGCCTGAGCAACATATTTTGGTAAATGCATCATTTTGTCTTGATAATGGCGAACATTTGCCACGCCGACCGAGATGGGAAATAGATCGGCATCAAACATCGCTTCATCATTGGGACTATCGCCAAAGGTAAGCACTTGCAGCGAATTGATTTCGGGAAAATGATTTTTGAGTACTGCATCTAAACCAGTTGCTTTATCTTGGTACAGTGGTTTGATATGACATTGGACATTGCTGTAAGCGAAACTCCAACCCATTTGCTGACATTGGGAAGAGATAGCTTGAAGATCGTCAGTCGATAAATCATTGACATCAAAAGTCCAATCGGTAATACGGAACTGATTATCAGCAGAAGGATGAAGATGAGGAAATAGCTGCTTAATGTGATGGAAAGTATTTTCTAGCAGAATGCGATGTCTAGATAGATTAGGAATCGAAGAGAGCAAAAATTGCTGACCATTGGGCTGTAAAAACAAACCACCATTTTCCGCGATCGCCCCAGCCACAGGTAAATAATTCACCAAAGCACTAACCCAACCCGCCGAACGACCAGTCACCAAGAGGACTTTAATTCCTGCTGATTGTAAATCCAGAAGAGTCGAGATGAAATCAGAAGAGAATTTTCCATTTTGGGTAAGAGTACCATCAACATCGGAAGCAATTAAACGGATGTCGGACAAATCAGCTTGATTGAGATTGAGCAGGGTCATACAGAAGAAATGAAACTATAATCAGAATACAGCCAACGGGAGACTATTGGAAAATCTAGCGATTCGCCGATGAAGTTGAAACTACCATAA
>NZ_LIRE01000532.1 GCF_001402795.1 Pseudanabaena sp. 'Roaring Creek' | reverse complement strand
AGGTACTTTAATTAATAGCAAGCTAATAGCAAGTCCCTAAGCTCACTTACTTAAACAATACTTAAACAATATATCCGTTCTGTAAATGTAATACGGGATGATTGGCGGCTCGAACTAGCTGTTCATCATGGGTTGTCAATAGCACTGTTACCCCAAAAGAATTTAATTTTTTCAAGATCTTAATGACTTGCCAAGCATTATCAGGATCGAGATTTCCTGTCGGCTCATCGGCTAGTACGAGAGGCGGCGTATTGACGATCGCGCGGGCGATGCTCGTCCGCTGCTGCTCCCCTCCCGAAAGCTCTTCGGGAAAACAGTCCGCCTTATGCATTAGCCCCACCATTTTGAGGGCTGGCTGAACCCGTCGCTGAATTTCCTTGTAGGTATAGCCCTGAGCCATTAAGACAAAGGCAACATTTTCGGAGACCGTACGTTTAGGTACGAGTTTGTAGTCTTGAAAGACAATACCGATCTTGCGACGCAGCATCGCCAAATTATTGCCTTTTAAACCCTTAAGGTTAAATCCATTCACAATTACTTCGCCATCGGTTGCTTGTTCGGCTCCATAGAGTAACTTTAATAGGGTCGATTTCCCCGATCCTGAATGCCCCGTAATAAATTTAAAATCCCCTTTATAAAGCTCAATATTGACATCGCGTAATCCAATTGCGCCATTGGCATAGGTCTTACGAACATTTTCTAATTTGACGATTGTTGCCTTTTGGCTTTGGTTATTTTGACTTTGGTTATTTTGACTTTGGTTATTTTGACCATGACTAGCATTGTCGTCAGTCTTATTCTTGTTGGCGTTAGTTGAAGTGGGGTTGGGTTTGGTTGGCAGTTTTAGCATGGGCGATCGCTTAAATATTCTGAAAAACCAGAGCATAGTTGCACCATGCCCGATCTTTGTACTTGAGATTATACAGACCCAGTCAAGGGATCGACATCGGCTATTGTTGCCATCTGCAAATTAAACGCGATCGCTTCTAATTTTTGGGTAGCGATATGCTAAATTATTGCGGGTTTAAGAGCTAAAACTGACAAAAGCTAGTAAGCTTTTATTTACTTGTTAGGCTTCTAATTGACGTAAGCTCTAATCAATCCCTAATTAAATCGAAATATGCTTGCTATCATTGTCGTTTAGAATTTTTACTATCCTGTCAGTGACAGTAATCTAATCGCCCAGAAAATTGGCTAATCAAGCTAAATCTCTATTCACCAAAATAACTGAGGGGTTATCAGCAGTGGCAGCTCACAAAATATTAGTAATTGATGATAGTCGCGTAATCCGTAATATGGTTCGTGATATGCTCCCGCCCGCAAACTTTGAGGTGCTAGAGGCAGCTGATGGTATTAAGGGACTAGAAATGATCCAACAGCAAAAGCCTTGGATGATCATGCTAGATTTTCTATTGCCTCGGATGAGCGGCTTTGAGGTTTACGAGACTTTGCAACAGAGCCCAGAATTGAGACGGATTCCGCTAGTTTTGATGTCTGGTCGCAAGGAGGAAGTAACTAGCAAAATTGCTGAGCCGTTTGAAGACAAATACCTCGTATTTATCGAAAAGCCTTTTGAACAAAAAGAACTAATCACAGCAATCAAAAAGGCAATGGTTTTGGTACAGAAGATGCCCCCCATCTCTGTCGTTACTCCAAGTACTCCCGTTGCCGATGCTGTGCCTCAAGAAAGAGCAGATGATGGTTTACTGCAACGTATTGAAGAGCTAGAAGCTAAGCATAAGCTTTTAGAACAGCAAGTGGCTTCCCAACAGAAGCAATTCCAACAGTTAGTTGATTTTATCAAGAAAAAACTAAAATAGTCTGAAATTAGCCATTGTCGATAGTTATTTCGCGATAACCCCACAAAAAAACGCTAGGAAAAGCAAAGCTTTTCCTAGCGTTTTTTTGTGAGTTCGGGATAATTTGAAACGTTTTTTGATAAAGGGTTTGCGTAGCAAACCCTTTATTAAAAAACAAAAGTATAGCTATCGCCAAATGTATAGTTGTTTTAAATAACTTGTAGACGGGCTTCGACTTCGCTCAGCCCTCGGTGTAAGCTAGCTGAGCGAAGTCGAAGCTGTAGTTTTTATTTGAATTATCTATA
>NZ_LIRE01000050.1 GCF_001402795.1 Pseudanabaena sp. 'Roaring Creek' | reverse complement strand
ACTAGTTGGGGGTTATTGAAACGAGCTTCGCTCGTTTCAATAACCCCGCAAATTTCTTTTGGGAGACTACTAGTACAGTGGACGACAGCTATAAGTGAAATCGGACTGCTATAACTAAAATCCAGATTGAAAGCCCAGATTAAACCCCTCTGCCAGAGAGTGCAGCTTGCACCACAGATTTTTGATTTTTATGGGGCTTTATGATTTATGGAGAATTTTTGGCGAGGTAAGCCTCTAAATATGAGACAACGGAAGGAAAAGATTGATCGATTTCGAGCATTAGGCGATCGCTATTTTCCAGTTGTCGATTATGGGCGGCTAATTCTAATTCACTACAAATATCAGAAAATGCCTTAGCCCCAAGCATTCTGCTGATTCCTTTTAGGGTGTGAGAGGCATATTCTATCTGGGCGCGATCGGAGTCTGATATGGCTTGACGTAAATTTTTTAATAAAACTGGACATTCTTCGTTTAAAAATAGATGGATCATGCGTTTAGGCAGGGCTAGAGAAACCTTCTCAATTTCCTGAAGGGCGCGCTCGTCAAATTCCATTGCCTTGGCACTAGGTGGGGGCGGGGTCATTTCTTCGGGAACATTGCCCCAGCATTCCAACATTCTTTCTAAGGTGTCGAAGGAGATGGGTTTGCTGATATAGTCATCCATGCCCGCTGCTAAGCAAATTTCGCGATCGCCCTGCATAGCACTTGCTGTCATAGCGATTAGGGTGGGACGGGGGCAATTAGTGACTTGATTTTTGGATATTTCAGCCCACTCATGCACGATTCGACTAGCCGTTTCTAGCCCGTTTAAACGAGGCATTTGGACATCCAAAAATACGATGTCAAAGGGATGATTTCTGAGGGCTTCCAATACTTCTAAGCCATCATTGACAATGGTTGGGGTATATCCCATTTTGCTGAACATTGCTAAGACTAGCTCTTGATTAATCAAATTATCTTCGGCAACTAAAATATTGAGTGGTAACTTAGCGGTCAGGTTGTTATGCAGCCTCTTAGACTGACGGAGCCTTTGTCGTCCCTCTGTTGGCGATGCGATCGCTGGCGGCATAGCATCGATCGCCGTAATGGGTAAAACAAAAGAGAAGGTGGAACCATTGCCAAGGGAGCTTTCTGCCCAAATTCTGCCGCCCATCATTTGGACGAGTTTTTGACAAATGGCCAGTCCTAGCCCTGTGCCCCCATACTGGCGAGCTGTGGCGATCGAAGCTTGGGTAAAGGGCTGAAATAGTTTTTGGATTTGTTCTGGAGAGAGCCCGATACCTGAATCCCGCACTTCAAAGAGTAGGGATGGTCTACTTTCATGCTGAAGAAATTCATTCTGAGACTCACTCTGGAGAGATTCATTCTGGGATTCATTCAGGAGGGATACGGATAGTCTTACTTCTCCTTTAGGCGTAAACTTGACCGCATTGTTCGCTAAATTAAGGAGGATTTGGCGTAACCTGATCGGATCGCCGAGGATATAGGGGGGAGCATTGCTATCGATGTGGTAAAGCAATCCGATGCCCTTGCTTTCTGCTGCTTGGCTGAGGAGAGCGCAGGTATCGGCAATAATTTGCGTAATATCAAGGGGTATATTTTCCAGCAAAAGCTGCTGGGATTCGAGTTTAGAAAAATCAAGAATATCGTTAATGACCGTTAGTAGTATTTCACCACTGGTTTGAATTGATTGAACAAAACGATTTTGTTCTCGATCGAGGGTTGTCGTTGCTAATAGTTCGGTCATCCCCAGTACTCCATTAATTGGGGTACGGATTTCATGGCTCATCATAGCTAGGAATTCTGATTTAACTCTTAGGGCGGCTTCTGCTAACTCCTTAGCTTTTTGCAGATTGTTTTCGTACTGTTTGCGATCGGTAATGTCTCGAAATCGCCAAACAAATCCCCAAAACTTGCCAGTGGGAGAAGTGACAGAACTACTAAAATATTCGTAGGTCAGCCCATCATTGATCAGTTCTCCATGGGTCACGCGATCGGGGGAATCGTAGGTATCCTCTAGGATTTGGGTGATGGGTTGAGGAAAGTCAGATTTTTGGAGAAGCGGAAGTAGTAGTAAATTTTCATTATTGGCATTGATTGTGATGGGTTTAACGCCCCATATTTCACACATTTTTTGATTGTATGCGACTAAACGCCCCTGTTCGTCCGCTGCAATCACCCCTTCTAAGCTTGCCTCAAGTTGGGCATGGACTAGAGCATTGGCTCGCTCTAGGCGATCCTGTTGTTCTTTAATCCGTAACATCGATCGCACTCTCGCTTGAAACTCTTGCGAGTTTAAGGGCTTGCTGATGAAGTCATTTGCCCCCGCATTCAAACATTTGGCAATGTCATCTTTAGAGATAAGGGCTGTAACCATAATGATGGGAACATTGTTCCACTTCGGTATCGCCTTAATCCTTTGACAGACCTCAATGCCATCTATTCCAGGCATCATCACATCTAGAAGGATTAGATCGGGCTTAAATGTATCTAGGTGAGCGATCGCATCTTGACCATTAGGCGCATAGTGCAATTGGTAGTTGTGATCTCTCAGAAAAGTTTCAATCACATCAAAATTATCCGCTTCGTCGTCAATGATTAAAACAGATGCTAGATTCATTGCCTATCTTCTGGTTGCTCTAATGGTTGCTCTAATAGATCAACAAGTCGATCTACTGGTTGCTCTAAAAGTTGATGAATAGCGGCTGCCAACTGCTTTAGCTTAACAGGTTTATGGATATATTCAGTTGCACCTGAGGTGATATAGCGATCGCGAGCCTCTGGCATGGCTAAATCGGTTAGAGCCACGATCGGCGTATTCCTTAAGCTAGGGATCTGGCGGATTTGCTGGATCGACTCAAATCCATCCATGACGGGCATTTGAATATCCATGATAATTAAATTTGGCTTTTCTGACTGGGCTAGGGCGATCGCTTCTTCACCATTATGAGCTGTGACAAAGCGATAGCCTTTTGTACTCAGATAGCTAACCATTGTCATAATATTTGCCTCATTGTCTTCCGCTAATAAGATCAAGGGGATGGGAGTTGATTCAGAGAAGCTAAAGGAATTTTGAGCAAATTGTGTACTGGTTGGCAGCGAATTTAGCTCAATCAAGTCTCGATCCTCGTCAACACATGGTAGCTCAATGGTAAAGCAGCTGCCAACTCCTACTTCACTACTCAAACTAACTGTACCTCCATGCAACTCCACCACCCGTTTGACTAGGGCGAGTCCCAAACCTGTGCCCTGATATTGCCGATTGAGGGCGCTATCGATTTGAATGAATGGTTGAAATAGTTTTTTAATATTTTCTGGCGAGATGCCAATACCTGTATCAATTACAGATATTTGGAGGAAGCTTTGAGGGGATTCTTGATGAGCGTTAATTTTGTCCTTCCGTTTGACCTCAAGGTCGAGACTGCCTCCGTCGGGAGTAAACTTGACCGCATTATTGAGAAGATTGATTAAGACTTGGCGAATACGTCGTTCATCTACGAGGAGGTCAGGCAGATGTGGAGGCATTTGGATCTCTACCTGAATGGACTTTCTTAATGCTTGTTGTTTAATAAAGGCAAGGCTCGAGTGAAACAGGTTAACGACATTGCAGGGGGTGATATCTAAGATAACCTGTCCTGATTCAATTTTAGAAACATCTAGAATGTCATTAATTAACTCTAATAGATGGATCCCACTGCGTTCGATTAGTTGGATTGCCCTAGTTTGCTCGCCATTGATCTTACCGAAAATTTCATCCTGAAGAGATTCGGACATACCCAAAATCGCGTTAAGTGGGGTTCTTAACTCATGGCTCATATTGGCAAGGAATTCATCCTTGAGTTTCGTGGCGCGGGATAGCTCTTCATTGGTTCTGACTAGAAGCTCTTCTGCTTGTTTGCGATCGCTAATATCGTAATTAATACCAATCATTCGCTGAGCTTGCCCTTGCTCGTCTCTCTGGGCAAGGGCATAGGCTTGGATATGTCTAATGCTGCCGTCTTTGCGCAGCACTCGAAACTCCATATCAAAATCTCGTTCGCCTCTAACAGCCTGTTGGACTCGAGCAATACTAGCTTCTGAATCATCGGGATAAAGGCAATTCACCCAGTCTCTAAAAGAGCCAGAAAAGTCTGAGGTGCTGACACCATAAAGTTCGTGCATCCGCGCATCCCAGATTAAGCGATCGCTGGGTAGATCCCATTCCCAGATCCCAATCTGAGCTGATTTAATAGCTAGCTCCAAGCGATATGACATCCTTTGGAGTTCCAATTCGGCGAGCTTGAGGCAGCTAATATCTTGGATACTAGACCAGATCAGGATCTCCCCCTTTTGATAAATAAGCAATCCATTTAAAATTACGGGAACTAAATGTCCGTCTTGATGAATGTATTCCTTCTCATAGGGACCATAACGCCCTTCTTGATAAATTTTTTGGAGCTGTTCCGCTTCGAGATCGGCATATTTCGGTGGGGTAATATCCCAGTAGGTGAGTTGCACAATCTCTTCGATATTATATCCTAAGATGTCAGCAAAAGCTTTGTTAACATAGATGAGTTTGCCATCTGCGTCACAGCTAGCTAGTCCAATGGGAAACTCCTCGATCAGTTGGCGGTTAAAAGCTTCGCTTTCTGCGAGAGCTTGCTCGGCAAGTTTGCGATCGGTAATATCTTGATAAATGCCTAAAACTCCAATCACTTCACCCTGCAAATTCCGTAAAGGCACCTTATTGGTCTCAACCCAAGCAACTTCCCCATCTGCCTTATATTGGGTCTCAATGATATTGAGTTTGGGAGTGCCTGAGTCGATGACTTGGCGATCGTCATCGATATATTTCTTGGCTTCGGTCTGACTCCAAGGCAGCTCAAATTCGGTCTTGCCAATAATTTCGCTAGATGATGCGAGTCCCGCACTATTGGCAAAGTTTTGGTTGCAGCCTAAGTAAACAGAATGACAATCTTTCCAAAATACAAATAGAGGGAAAGTATTGAGTACGGTCTGGAGAAACATTTGGGATTCATGTAATGCTTTATCCGCTTTTTTACGCTCGGTAACATCCCTAAAAATACCCCTCGTGGCGATCGCTTTCCCATTCTCCCACTGACAATTTACATTCCCCTCGACGTTAATGACTCTACCATCCTTAGCCAAAAATCTAGTTTCAAGCCCGAAACATTGATTCCCCTCAAAAAGGTTGTTCATGGCTGTTTGACAATGGCACAAATCATCGGGATGAACGATCTGAAAAATGGATAGATTCTCTAATTCGCGATCGTCATAGCCTAAGGTTCTTTTCCAAGCCTGATTTACTAGCAGGATCTTACCGTCAGGGGTTACACTCTGGATTAGATCGGTGGCATTGTCAAAGAAATCCCTTAGTTGTGATTCACGTTCTAGTAGTTCTTGAGTGCGAATTGCGACTCTAGCTTCGAGGGTTTGATTGAGTTTTAAGATGTCAGCTTCAGATTTTTTGCGATCGCTAATATCAGTAATCGTGCCAATATATCCTGTAATCCGACCCTCCCCATCAAACTCAGCAACCGATTGTCCAAATACCCATGTAATTGAGCTATCCGATCGTATAAATCGATATTCGAGGTTAAAAGGAATATTGGTTTGAGTAGATCGATACCACTCAAGTGCAACCCTATCGCTATCATCAGGATGCAAGGCCTGCGCCCAACCTCCTCCCATAGCATCGCTGGCACTAATTCCTGCAATTTGACACCAGCGTTCATTCACATATATGCATTTGCCAGCGGGATCGGTGTGAAAAATCCCTACGGGCGCGGAGGTACAGAGAGCCGCATAACGTCGTTCGCTAGCCCTAAGGAGCGCTTCAGTCTGTTTGCGTTCTTGGATCTCTAATTCTAAGGATTGGTTTGCGGCTTGTAATTTAGCAGTGCGTTCCCGCACACGACGTTCTAAATTTTCTTGAGTAAGCAGTAAAGATAACTCCACTTGCTTCATTAGCGTAATATCATGCATCAAACCCACGCGGATTCGTCTTGTCCCATCTTCAATAAAAGACTGAGATAGCAACATAGAAACTTCACTACCATCCTGCTTAGTGATGGAGATTTCCGCATCTGAAAACCAATCGTATTCTACAGGGAGAAGGGACTGGGAATTGACGGGAAGAATCTGCTCTATAAGCTGTGGCTGTCCTAGCGATTCAATTGATTGTCCGATGAGATTCTCTTGACCTAAATTGCAGAGCGATCGGAGCGCTTCATTGACAAATAATAATTTTCCTTCTTCGTCGATAATATAAGCGCTATCCTTAACCTGTTCCATAGCATGACTGAGCAACCTAAGTTGCTGTTCCGATTTCTGGCGGGCTAGGGTTTTGCTAACAGTTACTGGCAATACTTTTAGATAGTTACGTTCGGGATCTTTGATCAAGTAATCAGAAGCCCCTTCGTTCATTAAGACAGCAGCAATTTCCTCATCACCACTGCCCGTCGAAATAATAAATGGACAGTTTAGCTCTTTTAAAAGCGGGAATAATTCATTGGAAAAGCCGTCCCCCAAGTTATAATCTAAAATCGCAACTTCAAAAGACTGTTGATTGAGAATGTTAAGGGCTTCAGATAGCGAACCTGCAATGGTATAGTCGTAGGATAATCCCGATTTCTTAACATAGCGCGTAAAGGCAAGTTGATCGATCGGATCGTTCTCCACCAGTAAAATCTTAGTTTGGTCTGAATTATGCGGGGATGGGGGAATCATGGTAGGGACTTTTTAGCATCAGGTAATTGATGGAGGAGACGGCTTGATCGGCGATGCGGCTAGGTGATGAAAGACGATACTTCGTTTAAACACCAATATTGATAGATTATTTGTAGTTTTTCGACAAAATTAATATATTTGAAAGGTTTGACAAAATAGCCTGCAACACTCAATTGAAAACCTGTAAGGCGATCTTCATCTTCTTGAGATGTTGTTAAAATGACGACAGGAATTTTGCACCATTCTGGGCTGCTTTTGACGATTTTCAGAAACTCCAGTCCGTTCATGCGCGGCATATGTAGATCTGAGATAATGAGTGCGGGGGTGGGGTTACTGGGCTGGGACAAAAAATCTAGGGCTTCTTCACCGTTATAGCAGACAGAAATGGGATTCTTGGCATTGATATCTCTAAACCCCCTCTGTAAAGTCATGATATCTAGCGGGTCGTCTTCTATTAGCAAAATTGGATCACAGATTTTCATGCTTGTCTGCCCTTAGATAGGGACGGTTCATCGTTTCTACATATTGGTAGCGTAAAGTAAAATGTGCTTCCCTGCATAATTTTTGAGGTTACCCAAATATGACCGCCGTAGATTTCGACAATTTTTTTAGCGATCGCTAAACCGACTCCCGTACTATCAGGCTGGTCGCTGGGATTTAAGGCTTGGAAAATCTGAAAAATCCTATTAAAGTATTTCGCCTCAATCCCTATACCTGTATCGCTAACATAAAATTCCCAAAAATCCTTTGTCTCATCATACCCAATATGGATTTCTCCCTCACTCTTGCCCATATATTTAATGGCATTGCCAATTAAATTCTGAAATAATTGCTGTATTCTTGTGGTGTCGGCGAGTATTTGCGGTAGTTGGCGATCGATTTGGATTTTAATTCCCGCAGGGGGAGTGATGAATTCAATTACGCCTAGGACAACTTGATGGAGATCGATCGGGATTTTTTCTTCCCGCAGGCGACCGATACGGGAATATTGCAATACACCATCAATCAACTCGCCCATGCGACGTGCTCTTCCCCCGATTAATCCCAATACTTTCTTGCCTTCTTCATCAAGGCGATCGGCATAATCTTCAATAATCCAGTCCGATAAGGAAGCGATGCCTCGTAAAGGTGCTTTGAGATCGTGCGATATGATGTGGGCGAAGTCTTTGAGCTCTTGATTGACCGATGCTAGCTCTTGCATCAGTTTTTGCTGCTGTAGCTCGTGGCGCTTGCGTTCGATCGCATGGAGGATCGATCTTTCCAGTAGTAGGGGATTGAGGAATTTACCCTTAATTAAATAGTCAGAAGCACCTGCGCTCATGGCTTGGCGATCGATCTGACTATCGCCTACGCCCGTGAGGAGAATGATCGGTTTATTGCATCCCCGACTAATCGCTTCCTGCATTAGTTCTAACCCATTCTCTTTGCCGAGTCGATAGTCTAATAGATAGGCTGCATGGCGATTCTCGGCGATTTTCGCTAATCCGTCTCGATAGTTGCTGCTCCAGTCGAGTTTAAATTCCAATTGTTCGGATTCGCTTAAAAAATCGCGAGTTAAAAGATAATCATCCTCATCGTCATCAATTAAAAGGATAGGAAAAACTTCTGAAGCCATAGTTTTATCTCCAGTTTTATCTCCAGTTTTATCTCCAGTTTTATCATGGGCTACTGGAACCCTATGAGCCCTTGGTTAGCAAATTAATGCTAGAGGCTCTATCGGGTAATTCGACAATCTCAAACCAGTAAGTCCCTAAGGTT
The DNA here is from genome assembly GCF_001402795.1 of Pseudanabaena sp. 'Roaring Creek'. Classification (GTDB taxonomy): domain Bacteria; phylum Cyanobacteriota; class Cyanobacteriia; order Pseudanabaenales; family Pseudanabaenaceae; genus Pseudanabaena. Next base: position 7,659 of record NZ_LIRE01000050.1, on the reverse strand, counting down.
TTCATGATCTTGACCATTGACTCAAAGACCACAGGCTTGGCAATGAATGAACTCACTCCTAAATCATAGGTTTGCAGGATATCTTCTTCAGCCCTCGACGTTGTCAAGACGACGATGGGAATTTGGCGCAGATTGGGATTGGACTTGATTTCTTTTAATGCTTCTCGCCCATCCTTGCGCGGCATATTCAAATCTAGCAAGATTAAATTCGGTCGAGGGGCACTTTGGGGATCGCAATATTTACCTTGGTGTAGCAGATAGTCCATCAATTCTTCACCATCTCCTACAAAATAGAGATCGTTAGCTAAGCGATTTTCTTCTAAAGCTTCCTGCATCAACAGGCGATCGTCTTCGTCATCTTCTGCTACTAGGATTATGATAGGGGTTCCTTTGTTGATCATAATCTTAACGAGCTCCGACAGCTTGGTGGATAGGTATGGTAAAAATGAAAACTGAACCCCGATCGAGCTGACTTTGAGCCGTAATCATGCCTCCATGACGTTCTACAATTTTACGACAGATCGCTAACCCAATGCCAGTTCCTTCATAATCTTTTCGTCCGTAAAGGCGTTGAAAAATTTGGAAAATCCTTTCTACGTATTTCTCCTCAAAGCCAATCCCATTATCGATAATCCTCACTTCACACCAGTCTTGATTGTCGCTATGATAAATTCGCGATCGCACTTGAATGAATGGCTGGACGCTATCTTTGTGGAATTTAAGGGCGTTGCTCAATAGGTTTTGGAAAATCTGGCGCATTTGCAGGGCATCGGCATCGACGACAGGTAATGGATCGCATTCAATCATGGCTCCTGTTTTTTCAAGGCGTATTTCTAAGTCGGATAGGACTTCTTGCAAAATGACACTTAAATTTACGGATGCAAAGGGCTTGGACTGAGTCGTCACGCGAGAAAAGATGAGGAGATCGTCAATGAGTATTTGAGCGCGACTTGCGGCATTCAGCATTCTCGCTAGATAGTCTTGACCTTTATCGCTCAGGGAGCCTTCACAGGTGGACTTGAGGCGATCGCCAAAGGCTTGGACTTTTCGTAATGGCTCCTGTAGGTCGTGGGAGGCAACATGGGCAAAATCCTGCAATTCTCGGTTGCTGGTTTCCAATCTTTCGGTCAAGTTATGTAATTCGGTAAGAGTCTTAAGGCGTTCCTTAACTTCTATCCTTAATTCATTTTCCGTCACTTTGAGGGGAGTAATATCCGTCCGAATGGCAAGATACTGATAGGGCTTACCAAGGTCATTGAGAAAGGGAACAATTGTGGTGTCAACCCAGTAAAATGAGCCATTTTTAGCACGATTTTTGATTTCTGCTCGCCAAATGCGCCCTTGCGAAATCTCCTGCCACATCTCTCTAAAGAACTCGCGGGGATGATATCCAGAGTTGAGAATATGGTGATTCTGTCCGATGAGTTCGTCGCGATCGTATTGAGAGATTTCACAGAACTTATCGTTAACAAATGTAATCGCACCTTGAACATCGGTAATTGCCACGATCGCTGTGCGATCCAAGGCATCGGTAATGTCTTTTACCTGCTTTACAGCTTTTTGGCGTTCGGTAATATCCTGAGCGACGATCAGAAATCCTGTAATTTCATCGCGATCGCTCTGCATGGCGACAATCGATATTAAAACAGGAAAGCGATCGCCATTTTTGCGAATATAAGTCCATTCTTGTTCAATAACTTGCCCCAATCTTGCCTTGGCGACTAATACATCAAATTCTGAACCTATGGGCTGATTTAACTCCGCTGATAATTGTTGCGATCGCTGGTTAATTTCATGGCGATCGTGAAAAATCGTCGATTTCTCGCCAAGGATTTCCGTTGCTTGATATCCCAACATTGCCTCGGCTCCTGCATTGAAGGATTGAATTGTGCCCAGCAAGTCGGTAGCAATAACGGCAAAATTAATACTATTTAAGATCGCTTGTTGAAACATCAAGGCTTTGGATAGTTGCGCTTCTGAGGTCTTGCGAATGGCGTTACTATGCCTTAATTCCAATTGACTAATAATAAGACGGCTCAGAGCGGTCAACCGTTCGATCTGTAGAGGGGTAAGGTGACGGGGTTCGCGATCGATCACACATAATGTGCCCAGTGTAAAATTATCAGGGGTTTTTAGTGGGATGCCAGTATAAAAACGAATCTGGGGATCGTTAACGACTAAGGGATTGTCCGCGAAGCGACTATCTTGGGTGGCATCGGGAACCGTGAGAATCGCATTATCGGCAACGACATGACCGCAAAAGGATAGATCTCTGGAGGTTTCCGAGGTATCTATACCGACTTTTGCCTTGAACCACTGCCGATCGCGATCGATTAAGGAGATTAAGGCGATCGGCGTACCGCAAATATCGGCAGCGATTTGGGTCAAATCGTCATACTCTTGTTCTGGTAAGGTATCGAGGATTTGATAGCGGTCAAGGGCGGCTTGGCGATCTTTTTCGTTGTCAGAGATTGTAGGTATCTGCATAACAAGACAATACCTAATAATTTAGCGAATTTAGCGGTGTCTAACCAGAAAAGAGGGCAAATCTACTTTGGAGGTTGGACGAGGCGATCGCAATGGAGTTGTTTCGGGAAATGCGTCGAGCGATCGCGTACCTCGGTAGTTGGGTTCGGATTCGGCAACGGGGTGTTGAGTTAACTGTTTGGCTGGTTTCTCAGCTAGTAAACGATCTAACGCACCGCTGAGTTGTAGGGCATGATGTTGGTGGCGAACGGACTGCTCTTTCCAATGCTGAATTGCGGCTTCATACTCCGATGTTTTTGATGCTTGTTGCAGGACCTGGTTTTGGAGGTCTTCGATCTGCTGTTCTAATTCTTGGACTCTAGTGAGATCGCTGACATATTCATTTTCCAGTCCCCGCAAGGATTGTTGCAATTGGGCGCGATTGGAAAGATGTTGAATTAGTTCTTCCTCAAATTGATCGCGTTGAGACTTTACCTCCGATAACTTAATCTGGGCAATTTCAATGGTTTTGGTGGATTCTCTCAGGAGCGATTGGCTAGTTTCTAGCTCTTTAGTGAGGGTTTGCTGGGAGATATCGAGGGCTGTGTTCTGACATTGAAGTTGATGAATTAACTCGTTTTTGTCGCTAATTTCCTGTAGGTGTTGCTGCGTAATTTTCTGGGTCTCGATTTCGATAGCTAGGGCTAAACGATGTTGAAATTCTTCCTCAAGTTGCAAAACATGAATGGCTAAGCGATCGCTGAGATCGCGATCGTCGGACATTGGGGTAGAGGCTGGGAGCTTAGCTTGATTTTGAAGTTGGGTAATTTGGCTCGTGAGTGCGGCGATTTGGCGATCGCGATCGTTGGTAACGCTAATAATTTCCTGTTCTAGCTGATCGACATACTCACATTCAAACTGATGTTGTGCCTTTAGAGTCTCTAGCTCTGTATGGAGGCGATCGCGCTCAGTTGTTAACTCAGTCATTAACTCAGTTATTAACAATGCTTTTTCGGTAGATGCAGCATTAGTCTGGGAATTATTAATCTGGGAATTATTAATCTGGGAATTATTAGTCTGGGAATTCTGATGATCGGTCGTTTCTGCTGACCAATCGTCTGAAAACCCATCGATACTGTCTAGATCGAGATCTTCAAAATTATTTAGCAACATATTGGCAACTTTGGCGATCGCTTTTTCTTTAGGCTTTACGTCTTTTAAGAGCGCGTCAAGTTCGTCATCATCATTAACGGGTACTGCCTGAACCGAAACTTCTCGTAGAGCTGCTTCACGTTTCATATCACTCACGGATAACCTCACCCACAATACCGAGGTATTTTTACAAGTCAAACATTAACAGACTTTGCCAAGTTTGCAAGTTTTTTTCTGAGCAATTCCGCGTAATTATTATGGCTTGCGGGATTATGGCTTGCGGGATTATGGCTTGCGGGGAAGGTTGCGAACAAAAGTTTGGATTTCTTTGTAAGGACTTAGAGCAACTATTTCCTTATCAGTCTTTTTGAAGACAGTTTTCTCAGGTAATTGCTTATTCTCAAATTGCTTACTTACAATGACCGCAGGAATAGTATTGTCAATTACATCTACATCACAGCGCACGGTAAAAGCAGGTATTTTTTCATTGGTTCTTTCATTGATATAGTCGCCGTCGCGCAAATTAAAACAGTTAATCTGCACAACCGTCTTTACTTCCGCCACTGAATTGGCATAGAGTTCACCTAATGCTGCCCGATCTTCTGGCAAAAATTCACTCTTGTTGTCGGCTCGTTTATAGACGAAAATCACTTTCCCCTTAAGATAAGGCTGATCTACTTCTTTTACTGGGGGCGCAAGAGCGGCAAATTTGTCACTTTGGGATTCCAACTCGTCTAGGGCTTTTTTCTTTGCTTGCTCTGCTTGAGCATTTTTATCTGCCTGCTCTTTGTCAAGTTTTGCCTTAGCGATTTGCTCAGGTAATTGGCAACCTGAAACGATAGTTACACAAAATAAGGAAATTAGGATTAGCCATTGGGATGGGGCATTTTTGAGAGACATTTTCATAGGTTTCTCTAGAATCGACTTGTTTTAATAACTTGTTTTAATAACTTGTTTTGGGAAACATTAAGCGATCGCCCCGACTCTTGGAAAACTAATCGCCCGACTAACTATCTGAAAATATATGGATAGTTAACTAAATTAATACCTAGATTAATACAATGGGGATGATGTGATCAACCAAGTCGAAATAAACCCCAAAGATGAGTGGCTGCACAAAGCGCAGCCACTCATCTTTGGGGGGTTCTAAACAAACCTTATGTTGCTCACCCGCTGGGCGTTATGCTCTTCTAAGTTGGGGATAATTAGAATCTTGAGTTTTTGATGGGGATTTGGATGAGGAATTTACTGCCCTGAGACTGATTGGAGTCAAACCAAATTTTGCCACCATGCCTTTCCGTCACAATCTGATAGCTAATCGCTAATCCCAAGCCAGTTCCTTTGCCTACGGTTTTGGTGGTAAAAAATGGATCGAATATCTTAGAGCGAATCTCTTCGGGAATACCAATGCCATTGTCGGAAATAGCGATCGCAATTTGGTTATTATCAACTTGACGCGAATGAATCCAGATGGCGTTTGGTTTGTCAGAAACCTCTTGAAATGAATAGCCCTGATTGCTGGCTTCTAGGGCATCGATCGCATTGGTCAAAAGATTCATAAATACTTGATTGAGAGAGCCTGCGTCACATTCAATTAGAGGTAATGTACCGTAATCCTTGATCACCTGAATGGCAGGACGCTTTTCTGTGGCGTTCAGCCGATGTTGCAAAATCACTAAAGCGCTGTCAATTCCTTGATGAATATCTACTGCTTTTAATTCTGCCTCATCCAAACGCGAAAAACTTCGTAAGGATAAAACGATCGCCCGAATGCGATCGGTTCCAATTTTCATGGACTGAAGCATTTTACTCAGATCCTCCTGTAAAAAGTCTAACTCCAGATCGGCTAGTTCTTTATCGAGGGATTCAGGGGGATTCGGATAGTATTTTTGGTAAATTTTTAAAGCAGCTAATAAACCTTGAATATACTCGGAAACATGGGATAGATTCCCATGAATAAAACTAACTGGATTATTAATTTCATGGGCAATTCCAGCGACCATCTGCCCCAAAGCCGACATTTTCTCACTCTGAAACATTTGTAGTTGGGTTTGCTTCAGGGTCTGTAGCGTTTGGTTTAGGGTTGAATTCTTTTTGTGTAACTCTTCTGTTCTCTCCTGTACGCGAAATTCCAGATTTTCATTACTGCGAGCCAGTTCTGCAAAGGCAAAGCGCAATTTCATTTCCGCATTCGTGCGTTCGGAGATAGTTGCGGTCAGTATGAGAATGGTAAAGGTAATTACGCCAATAAAGGATTGCAGTTGCATTAAAGACTGATTGATATCTAGCGTTGCAAAGGCTCCCTTGCCATTAACGGTGGCAACCACAGCGATCGCAGCAACCACAAAGGTTAAAAGGGTTGCACCGAACTGTCCTAGCCGAAAGGTAGCCCATAATAAAATGGGGATTAGTAAATACTCCAAATGGTAGCCATCGCCAAAGGCAATTTTGCCAATGAGAACGGTCAAAATTAGCAGAATTAAAGGTTCTACGATCGCCTTGAATCTTAAAAACCATAATCTCTTTGTCGAGGGCGGTATAATTGGTGAGTCGATATCGCGATCGGGCTCGATAAATAACCACTGCCAGTTGGGATAGTGATTGGTTTGGAGCCACCTTCCACAACTAAGTAGAATCGGAGTCACGATAAAAATTCCTGAAATGTTAGAAATCCACCAAGTTAACCAAACGGAGCTATAGCTTGCCCAAGCTAGCCTATTACTTAATACTAGGCAAAGTACGCCAGATGTGGCGTTGACGATCGGAGAAATCGCGCCAGTTAAAAATAGAAACTTGAATACATCGGTAATCCTTTCTAAGGGATAGCGATATTTTGTCGATCTTCGCAGTAGAAAAGCTCCTAGTAGAGTGCCCAAAGTTGTACCGATCGCAATTCCGATTACGGGGATGCTGGAAGTGACGATCGATAGAATATTGGTGGCATCGCGGAATGCCCAGAAGTTAGCAAGAAATGAACCTAAAAAAACACCATACCCAATCCAGTTACCAAATAAGAGAACTGCACCCACGGCAATGCCATCGGGAGGCCAGACTGGTGTCACGGACTGCGGTGTAGAGGCAAGGTTCCGCGCAATTTCCGCCGTGCCATAATAGGCGATCGCTAAGATGAAGATACCGACTAGCTGTTTCTGGGTATAGGTAAATAGAGGAATTTTTTGCTGAAGCATGGTTTTTTACTGACTGTTGACATCAATATTGTTTTATTGATTTCTAAATTGTTTTTAAACTTAGATAGCTCCCCCTAAATACCCCATATATCTGATATCAACTAGATGCAAAAAGCCATTTAATGCTCTAAATTAATCCTCTAAATCGGTCGAAATGGGAAGCTTAAAGCGATATAAACTAAAAATACCGTAAAATACGCTAAATGTCAGTAAAATAACACGCTTGTAATTTAACCTTAACCTAAATAATACATTACTTAATATATTTCTTATATATAATTCTTTTGTATTTAATATTAGCGACTTTTATAGATTGTTTCCCAGCTTTTTGATTAAGGTTGTTTGATGGGCTTAGCTTAAATTTGCGATCGCAGTTATGATTAAACTCAGAAAATGTGTTTTGCCCGATTAATTAAGGATTCCACCCCAGAGCCCACCGAAGTAAATCAATTTTATGGTTGGATGATTTATGGTTGGATGAAATAATCATTAAGTAAGTTGGCTTAATTAAATGCAAAACCCCAAACCTGCTGCACATGCTGCGCGTGTGCCATTTTATATCTGGACTTTAAGTATGCTGAGGTACTTAGCTGAGATACTTAACTGAGATACTTAACTGAGATACTTAATAAATAGTGGTAAAAAGAGAGTCTTTCTTGTGTGATGTAATTGTCAATATCAAATCTATCCGTTTTTCTATCCGTTTATTACATCAATGATAATTTCTCAGTTTGATATCTTATGTGATTGAAGTGTGATTGAGGTGTGATTGAGGTGTGATTGAGGTGTGATTGAGGTGTGATTGAGGTGTGATTGAGGTGTGATTGAGGTGTGATTGAGGTGTGATTGAGGT
>NZ_LIRE01000531.1 GCF_001402795.1 Pseudanabaena sp. 'Roaring Creek' | reverse complement strand
CGGCGCGAAGCGCCGCCAATCAATTCTTGGGGTTTATGTCCTAAGTCAAGTGACTGTAGCTATAAGTAGCTAGGCATAATTAAAAACCAAAACCAGAGAGCGTACCGCCCACTACGCGGGCGGTACGCTCTTCTAGGTTTTAAGTTTACTTATGCCTAGCTACTTACAACCATATTTTCTGAGGTTGTTAAAAAACTTGTTGGGTTTGGGTAACATCGACCTTGTTACAAACAGCGTAACTGTTCCCATAGTTACCTAAGATGATGAGACCTAATTAGGGTCAATGATGAGGATAAATCATGAAAGCAGTGCGATTAAATCTTGAAGACAGACAAGCTTGGCAGAAATTGCAGCATGTTTTGACCAGTCTTGCTTCCGACTATATGGATCTAGTGGCTGCTGAGCAAACGGAGCTGAAGTTTGAGCAGCAAGTTCTATCCATTGCTTTTACTCTGATTACTTCTGACGCTAATCGCGATCGCCTCAATGAATTTACTCAAAATATCGATCGATACTTTAATCGCCTCCAACTCGTGGGCGTGCGTCGCATCGAATGGGAATTTTATGTCATTGGGGAAGCGGTTCCATTATTAGCACAGGGACGGGATATTCCATTTATTGCTGCCCCCAAGCCTTTGCCATCAAATGCACTTGTCCGCGATTCTCGTCAGCCATCGCGTAGCGCTCAAAGCAGCCCTCTAGCTAGAGGTAAATTTAAAGCTGGTAATTTGGTGCGCCGTTTCCGTGGCTGGTTAGTTAATCCCAAAACGATCCAAGCAGCCCGCACTGCTAGCCGCCTCACGATTCGCGATCCCAAAGGAGCTTTAGCTGCCATTGGCACTAGCGCGATCGCTAAGTTTAACGACACCATCCAGTGGGTCGATACCTTCCCTTGGGAAACTTGGACGAAGGAAAAAGCCCAACAGATCAAACGCCGCCATCAACGCAATTTAGTTCGGGCTGTCATCGAAGATGTGCTGATCCTCGGTGTAATGTTAATCGCTCTCTATTGGCTGACCGAAGTCCTATCAGGACCATCCATTAACCTTGCTCTGATGCCCAAACAGCACCATGACACCAATATCACCAACGTTCAATATCGTTGTGGCAATCCTGCCATCTCCTTGAAAAACTATATCTGCCTCGGTCGAGGAATGAGTTACGACCAAGTGGCAAGTATTTTAGGCAGTGAAGGTAAGCCTTTGGGGATCGATCACAATGTTAGCGATCGCGCCGTGATCGTTAGTTGGTCGAGTGGCGAGATGAATATGAATGTTACTTTTTTGGATGACAAATTAGTTTCCAGAGCCTATCGTCAGTTTACGGCAAGCAAATAATACCAATTCACGAAAGTGTGACAACACTTTTGTGAATTAGACCCCAAACCCAGTAAGGTTTTGAGATTCCCAAAATGCCGTTGCCATTTAGGGAATTGGTATAAAAATAAAATAAAATGCAAAAGGCTCGCTTTGCGAGCCTTTTGCATTATCGATAGGAAAATTGCTTTGAAACGCTTGCCCACAATTTTCAGCTTGTCAAATTTAATGATGCTTGTAATGATGCTTGCAACGAGCCTCATGTTTGTATTTCCTGCGATCGCTGCTAGTTCTAAACCGTCAAATTCATTGCAGGCGCGTAAAGCAACCCCAGCCGATAAACAAGCAGCGGATGAGTATCGCCAACAGGGGCTTGCTTACCGCAAACAAGAACGATTTGAGGAAGCGATCGCGGCTTTAGAGAAATCCATCGCCCTCGATCCCCAAAATATTGATGGTCGGATTATTCTGGGTTGGACACAGCATCTTGCGAAAAAAGATGAGGCGGCGGCAGCATCCCTATGGGAAGCAATTTATCGATCCCCATCCTCGCTACAGGCCTTTAATGCGATCGGCATTGTATATCTAGTCCGTGGGGACTTGCCTCAATCGGTGGTTCTGCATAGCTGGGCAGCCATCCTCAAAACTGATAATGAGATCGCCCATTACAACCTCAGCTTGGCCTATCAACGTCTCAAGCAATACGATCTGGCGATCGCCTATGCTCAAAAAGCGATCGAACTTGAACCCAATAATCCCCATCCCTTTGTCGCTCAGGCGATCGCGCAATGGGCATCAGGCGATCTACCTAACGCACACAAAACTTTTCGCGAGGCGATCGGCGTTGACGCGAGATATCGTAATACTGAATTTTTAAACTTTCTTAATGAAGCAGGTTTTAGCAGCGATCAAATTCAAACTGCAAAACAAGTTTTAGCGGGCTCATAAAAGAATGTAAAGCCCAAGGATTATAGTCGTTTTAAATAACTTGTAGACGGGCTTCGACTTCGCTCAGCCCTCGGTGTAAG
>NZ_LIRE01000530.1 GCF_001402795.1 Pseudanabaena sp. 'Roaring Creek' | reverse complement strand
CCCCCGCACCCACGGTAGCCCTTGCCGCGATCCAACTCCCCGTCTCAATATAAATTGGAGCCGTACGCAATGCAAAATGGCGATCGCACCAGTCGTGATTACCCGTACAGAGATAAACTCCTTGCGAAATACAACAATGGCTTTCAATCGTAATTAAATCGAGATTGTCTAACCAAGCATCTTCACCAATCCAGACAAAGTCCTTGACAATCAAGCGCCAAGGGAATTTAATCCGTACCCCTGTTTTGATTCTTACACCTTGACCTATCTCCGCGCCAAACCAACGCAAAATGTTAACTTTTAACCATGAAAAAGGAATTAAGTAACTACGCACCAAGGGTGCGCCAATAAAGTACCAAAGTAGCTGCTTGGTAATGGTTACGCCTATGGTGTATTTACCCGTCGTGTAGAGATCCAGCCGCAAAAAGATAACTCCTACCTTGCTTTTTGAATGGGCTTTTTCTTTTGATAAAATCCAAGATTAAAATCCAAGATTTTTATTAGAGTGAGGTTTTGCATCGCTTTCAAGCAAAATCTGGGATTGGGCAATGTTATACAATATTAGAGCTTTTCTAATGGTCGAGTTTTTTCTATGCAAGTTTGGGTATTGCTGTTTAACGCTAACACTGATAACGAAGGTATCTATACACTGGAAATTGAAGGCAATAATATCATTGTCGCCTTTGAGCAAGAGGATGATGCCATTCGTTATGCGGGTTTACTGGAAGCACAGGATTTCTTATCGCCGACAGTGGAAAGCATTGACAGTGAAGAGCTAAAGGAATTCTGTGAGGATGCTAACTACGACTTAAATATCGTACCAACTGATGCTTTGTTAGTTCCACCAGAAAAAAATGTTGACAAAACGGATTGGTCGCCCGATCGCGTTCAAAAGCTCTCGGAACCAGAGGCTGATGCTGAGGTAGAAGATCCCGTAATTGCGATGATGCGTCGTCGTCTAGAGAATTTACTATGAGTTATGAGCGTACAGTTCTTCCGAGCGTATTCTCATAACCGAACAAAGCCCTATAAGAATTTGTTTTAGGTATCAATATGACGGCTGAACTTACTTCTAATGCATTAACGAAAACAATTACCAAGTTTGAGCCAAATCCTGAGAATGAAGGCTGGTTTAACTATGCGGTTCACGTCTATCCCCACCATACGGACTATTCGGGTGTGGTATGGCATGGCTCCTATATTAATTGGATGGAAGAGGCAAGGGTCGAATGTTTGCGTACTGTGGGCATGAGTTTTGAAGAATTAGTTTCCGCAGGTGTGGATTTGCCAGTAGTGGAAATGTCTTTGCGCTATCATCGTTCGGCAAGGATGGGTGACAATTTGCTGGTGATGACTAAGCTCGTACCCGACAAAGTCCGCCTTAATTGGGAATACCAAATTCGCACCGAAACAGATCTATGTGTAACAGCAGTGGTTACCCTCGTACCTGTAGATTTTGAAAAACGTAAGCTGTTGCGATCGCTACCTAGCTCCTTAGAAGGAGCGATCGCCAAGCTGACGGAAATGTAAGGATCGCGCCGCAACGCCGCACGGTCTAAATAAAAACATAAAACCTGTGGCGCAAGCTGCGCTTGTGCTACAGGTTTTAGCTCTGGTTTTTAATTATGCCCAGCTACTGACAGATAATAATAAAGACGAAAGGAACTAAATCAAAATTATGGCAAATTGGCAAGTAATCGCGGGTGGTGTGACCGCTGCAAAGGGCTACAAAGCAGCAGGCATTACCGCTGGGTTAAAACCATCGGGCGCACCCGACTTAACCCTAATCGCCTCGGATGTTCCTGCGATCGCCGCAGGAGTATTCACCAAGTCCTGCGTCCGAGCTGCCTGTGTGGACTTCAATCGGGAAGTATTAGCTAAGGGTGGTAAAGTCAGCGCGATTCTCTGCAATGCAGGACAAGCCAATGCCAGTACTGGTGCAGAAGGTTGGCAAAATGCGGTGGAATGTGCAGAATTAGTCCAAAAAGCCTTAAATACCCAAGATGGCGTATTGGTTGCCTCCACGGGTGTCATTGGCAAGCAATTGCTGATGGATAAAATGCGATCGGGAATTGCCAAGATCGCGCCCCTAATTTCTGCGGATGGTGGTGAAGCTGCTTCGCGATCGATCATGACGACGGATACGGTTCCCAAGAGCATTGCCCTTGAAACGGTAATTGATGGCAAGCCCGTCCGCATTGGCGGCATTTGTAAAGGTTCGGGAATGATTCACCCCAATATGGCGACGATGCTTGGTTTTGTGACTTGCGATGCGGGCGTGGAGCCGCAGCTATGGCAAACCATGTTGTCGCGATCGATCGATGCTAGTTTTAATCAAGTGACCGTCGATGGCGATACCAGTACTAATGATATGGTGCTAGCTCTGAACAATGGTGAGTCGGGCGTAGTCATTAGTGATGAGAATTCTGCCGCTGCACAGCAAATCCAAGCCATGCTACAAGAGGTTTGTATGGAATTAGCCAAGGCGATCGCCCGTGATGGGGAAGGCGCAACCTGCATGATCGAGGTCAATGTCACTGGAGCATCAACTGCGATCGCCGCTCGGCAAATCGCCAAAACCATAGTCAGTTCTTCACTGGTTAAATCCGCAGTTTTTGGTAACGATCCTAACTGGGGCAGAATTGCCGCTGCCGCAGGGCGATCGGGCGTGGATTTCGATCAAGATGTATTGCATATTCAATTGGGAGAATTTGTGATGATGAAGGATGGTACGCCTCAGGAATACGATCGCCAAGCCGCTAGCGACTATCTCAAAAATGACACCGTAGTTATTAACGTCGAGGTCGGCGATGGTAATGGTGATGGTACGGCATGGGGTTGCGATCTCAGCTATGATTACGTCAAAATCAACGCCGAGTACACTACTTAAAGATAGAGAAGGCGTGCATAGCACGCCTTCTCTACGAAGTTTCTACGCAATTTCTACGCAATTTTTAGCCTAAACGTAGGATGTAACCAGAACGAACAAATGTTATTGCTTGATAAGTAGCTGGATAAGTAGCTGGGCATAATTAAAAAACAAAACCAGAGAGCGTACCGCCCGCGTAGCGGGCGGTACGCTCTTCTAGGTTTTAAGTTTACTTATGCTTAGCTACTTAGCTTGATAGACTGTGGTCTATTTTTAATTTGGATTGAGTTTTGATTAATTAGAGGTGAGGAGCTATGCAGGTAGAC
>NZ_LIRE01000529.1 GCF_001402795.1 Pseudanabaena sp. 'Roaring Creek' | reverse complement strand
CTTACTTAGTCATTAAGTATCTTGCATTCTAGCGCGTTGGAGCTGGTAAATGAGTTGCAATGTTAGGGCAATTATTACGGAAATTTGGGCTGAGAATGCCAAAATGATATCGGAAAATTTGATATTTGATATCACCAGCCAAGGAAATCCAAAAAATAGCCATAGTCCAGCATAGCGATCGGGATTAATTGATAAACTCACCATGATTAGTATTGGCAGAAAAATCAATGCCGAAATGGTTCCTGTTACCCATGCCGATGGATTTCGTGTTTTAAGAAATAAAATTAATTGGGCAATTAGAGAGTAAATAAGGATTGTGAGGACAAAGGAAGCCAATACAATCAGCGCCTTACCGCGAATTTCTGATGCCGTCCATGTATTGACCCAAATCAAAATCAGTACTTGGGTAAATATTAGATTGAGGGCGATCGCGATCGGGGCAGGGCTCTTGTCCGACCAAATCAAGTCACGGATGATATAGCCCAATCCCGCTGGCTGCCCTTCGTTAGTCACTAAGGCTCCAAACCTTACCCAATCCAGTAATGCTTGCCTCTGTGGTGTTAGGGCAGCGATCGCAATTAAAAACAAAAAGCAGTTGGGGATATAAATGAGGAGTAATAAAATTAATTGAAATTCGATTGTGGATGAGTTCGACGATGTTATCCGCATAAAGCTAGATTGCATACAGAACCCCAACATCAAGATCTGGACATAAACCGCTACAACATAGCTCTGTCCCTTACTAATAAGCGTAGATGCAGGATTATGGAAGCGCCGTTGCAAGATCCGCCAAATCGCCAAACTAAAAATTCCCAAGTTAACAATTGTAAAAGCATGGGAAGCCCAAATATTGGATGTAATGGATAAATACCACCATTCCGCATGAATCGGTTCGATCCTGCCACCCACTAAGACTTGGCTAAACGAACTCCATGTGGTGAAAATATTCCACCACATAAAGGCGGGAGCAAACCAAATGAACGTAATGAACGCAAATACCAATGCTCCTGCTGAGACCTGTCCGCCAAATTTAGCTTGCCATCCACTCAGCAAAGCCAGTAATAGCGATGCGCTGAATAGGAGGAAGGCAGTTCCGATCATCAATATATAAAAACTGCATAAAAAAGCGATCGGTACATTCGCGCCGATCGCTGATACCAGATGATAGGGAAGTGATAGTCCGATTCCTAAATAGGTCAGCAAAGGTACTCCCATAAGCTTGCCCATCAGGACGTTAATACTCGATCGTGGACTGATGCGGATAAAGTTCAGTGTGCCTTTATAGTCCTCCAGCGAAAGATCGGCGACAAGGCTATAAACCCCTGTAAAAAACAAAATAAATGGCTCAGTCCATGTGATAAATCGAAACTGCTCCAACCACCAAACTTGCCAAGATGGGGTACAGCCAAACCCGCGCATCTGGGTATAACATTCCTGAATAGGGATGCGCTGACTGTAAAACAAAAGCAGCAGCATCTGAAATAACAAAGACAGCCCGATCGCTACAATGAGATTACGCAATTTAAGCTTGCCCCGAATTTCCCGCAATAGCTGCGGATTCCAGTTACCGATACGATCGAGCCAAGGTATTGCCTTTGGAGAATCCGATGGAGAATTATGCATGATATTCTAGGGGTTCACGAAGATTACGAAGATTACTTACAGCCCATTGATGGATTAAGTAGTTAGTATAGCGATTCAGATTTTGGAGCTAATTTATGCTTCATCTAATTGGGGTAAAAAATCCACCTTGCCTGTTGCTAATCTGTAGTAGGCAGGTACGACTTTTAAAGTTCCATTTCCTACTTCATGGGACAAAATCGGGGTCGTGGTTTGAATGGTCTGTACCATCAGATTGATATGGGCTCGAACCGTATTGCTTAACACATCACCCTTGAGTCCCTGACCTACTTTTACCGCAGGCTCGATATAGCGGATCAATGAATTGAGTTTTCCTTCCGAAAATATATGTTCGATCGCTGCCATTACCGCGCCGCATCTTTCATGACCGAGTACCACCAATAGTCTAGTTCCTAGATGCTCGACCGCGTACTCAATACTAGCAATGACTGCATCATCGGCAATATGTCCTGCCACCCTCAGTACAAACAAGTCACCGACTCCCTGATCGAAGATTAGTTCGGGAACCACACGGGAGTCAGCGCAGCCTAAAACGATGGCAAAAGGGTGTTGCGCTCTTGACAGCTCGACTCGATGCTGTGCGCCTTCATGGGGATGCTCTACATGATCGAGTACATAGCGATCGTTACCCTTTATTAATTCTTGTAATGCGGCTTCGGCAGTTAGGTTGTTGACTGTGTAATAAGTATGATTGGTATCGATCATGAGAGCTTGCGAAACCTATTGGAATAAACCTACTTGTCTTTTTTTTCGTAAAAAGTAGTAAGCCAGACATCTGATAATTTAAGACCTTTATGTAACCTAGCCAAGTCTGGTCGGATACCATATCCAAAGATAGTTGCAGTCACTCTTTATGGAATGGGCTTTACCCACTTCTGCTTAACCCGAACTCACGTTATAGTCGTTTTAAATAACTTGTAGACGGGCTTCGACTTCGCTCAGCCCTCGGTGTAAG
>NZ_LIRE01000528.1 GCF_001402795.1 Pseudanabaena sp. 'Roaring Creek' | reverse complement strand
GGCAACTAACGCGATCGCGCAGATCGCGACTTTAATCAAAGAGTTTCAATAGCTATAGCAACGTAAAGTTTACTTAGGACATAAACCCCTAAAGATGAGTTGCGGCGCAAAGCGCCGCAACTCATCTTTAGGGGTTTGATTTGTCCTCACTATCTATTACGTTGCTATAGAGGATGGCGGCGCGATAATCAGCTTGGTAAAAGCAGAGTAGCGTGCTGCTCGCATAGCGAGCAGTACGCTACTCTGCTTTTATGCCAAATTAAGAAATGGCGTAGTCATTTCTTAATTTAAAAACCCTTACAACTACCGATCGCAGGGTGCGATAGGATTAAAAGCATTGCTTTGAGATTTATAAATGAGTATTTCGGCTGAAGATATTAAAAAATTAAAACAAGAAGTTGGTATAGCTGCCGCGCAACGAGTAAAGTCAGGGATGGTTGTGGGCTTGGGTACTGGCTCTACGACTGCTTTCGCGATCGAGGAGTTGGGTAGAAGGCTAGCGGTGGGCGAACTAACCGATATCGTTGGCATTCCTACGTCATTCCAAGCGTCGGTATTGGGCAAAAAATATGGCATTCCTATCCGCAGTCTCGATGATGTCGATCGCGTTGATGTCGCGATCGATGGAGCTGATGAAGTCGATCCTCACAAAACCTTAATTAAAGGCGGTGGCGCGGCTCACACTCGCGAAAAAGTGGTTGATTCGTTAGCGACATTATTTATTGTTGTGGTCGATGAATCAAAACTAGTCGATAAACTGGGTTCAACTTTTGCCGTACCGCTCGAAGTCTTGCCGATGGCAATATCCCCTGTAACTAGAGCTGTTGAAAAATTAGGTGGTAAGCCCGATCTGCGGATGGGGATTAAAAAGGATGGACCAGTAATTACCGATCAGGGCAATATGGTCTTAGATGTAACTTTTGAAGCGATCGCCGATGCCGCCGAACTTGAAAAAACTCTAAATAATATTCCTGGAGTTGTAGAAAATGGGCTATTCGTAGGTGTAACCGATCTCATCCTCGTGGGTGAATTTAAGGACGGTAAACCTCAAATTCGCGAAATTTCTTAAGCATCTTGATACTCCCTTCCCACTAAATACCAATTTCCAAAAGTGTGGCTACACTTTTGGAAATTGGTATAAAAACCAAGAAATAGCGGTGCGTGGCTTTGCCACGCACCGCTATTTCTTGACCAAAAAGATGGGAGGGGCTTTGCCCTACCATCTTTTTGGTTTTATAACTTTTCACCACTAATAATAAACATAGGACTAACTGCGGCGAAGACTTGACGATTACCGCGAGTTTCTAAGCGATTGACAGAGGATTGCACCACTTCCACATTTCGTGCTTGGAGTTTGGCAAAGCTCTCGGAAATTGCATATAACCCTTCTAAACTATTGGTGGTTGCGATCGCTCTTCCATCGACCTTTAACCTTTCCCAGCAATATTCCAGAATTTCTGATACCGATCTCCCACCCTCAATACAAATGCGATCAGGTTCTGTCGTAAGGCTCTTTAGACATTCAGGAGCGCTGCCAATGTTAATTTCGACATTATCAATTCCAAACTTCTGACAGTTTTTGACGATCAAGCCCGCAACATCCTCATCGCGCTCAATTGCGACGATCTTACCTTTGGGGCATAGGAGCCCCGTCTCAATGGGAATAGTTCCCGTTCCCGCGCCAATATCCCACAGCACCGAATTTACTCTAAGACGGAGTTGTCCGATAATTAATAGTCTCGTTTCGCATTTGCTCATGGGAATGCCCGGCAAGCGCTCGAATAATTCGTCTGGGATGCCAGGGGTAACGTATGACCAGATAGGTTCAGGCATGATGAGCTTGGCGCACTAGATGATTAAACATGCTAAATATAACGTTTTTCCACCCTAAAAATTGGTGGTTCTAAAAAGGAAAGGATTTACAACGCTTTGCGCTCAAACCCAAACCAAGGGAATTTTTGAAAGCGTTGCGAAGCAACGCTTTCAAAAATTCCCTTGTGGTTCGTCTGATCGATTATTGCTGTATATGGTGGAGATGGGCGGCGCGAAGCGCCGCCCATCTCCACCATTCCTTGTATTATATAAATCAATTCTGCTTCAAACTTTGGAGGCAAAGAGCCTATGCTGTCAGCTTTGTTAATGTCGCTATTGAATTTTCCCTCCCCAGTCTTGTCACCGACAAATCTGGCGAGTATTCCTAATTCAAGCAGCAAAGTTGCTCAAGCTGCTAACCAACCCAAGATTATTTTAGATCGCCAAGAAATGCGTCCATTGATGGGAAAACTTGACGATGTACCCATGTTTAACAGTAATAGTCCCGAGATCGTCCAAACAGAAGGAGTTTTACTGTCATCCTTTCCACCCGAAGGCATGGCATATCCGCGAGCCCATTTAAACTTTCCCTTTCAAGGTCGCTTCGATCTCTTTACGCACCATATTTCTAAAGCGCCACCACCAAAGGATTTGCGTACGCTATACATTGGCGCGATCGCCTATAACCCAACCGATCGCCCCGTAACTATTGACACGTTACAAGGTGCGAGCTATCTCAGCCAACCCGATGCTCCTTTTTATGATGCACCAAACTACAGTGAGAATGATAATGGGGAATTGTATCGCGGGCCTGGAGATCGCGCCATGCTCGATATTTTGCGCGGTCGTCGTCAGGATATTTTGCCAGCACAGATCGTGATTCCCCCCAAGCAAAGTCGAATGCTGATGAATGTGCCGATTCCCGTCAAAGAATTAGATCCGCCTTTAAATGGGCGATCGGGGCTTTCGCGTTTGCGCAGCGATGGCAAGGTTTATCTAGCGACTTTAGCCCTCTATGCCAGACTAAATGCTGATGGAACGGAACGCGCTCCCAATCTGCAAGAATGGGAAAACATTCTCAAAAATGGCGAACTAGCTAAACCTCGCGATGTCGTCCCTACCCCGCCAGATTTAACGGAAGGAGCCTTTGAATATAGCCGTGTGGCTGGCATTCAAATGGGTTCGCAATGGTTTGGAAATTTAACTGATAAGGATAGTAATAATCTAGCAATTCCTAAACGTGGAGAATCCTATTCCTATGGATTGAGTTTGCTGCAATACGGGACGATGGGAACGGGACAGGTGCAAACTGCACCGCTAAAAGTACGTTATCCCGACACGGCATATTCTGCCCATGGTAATTACGGTGTGCAGTATAACCTGACGATGCCTTTGCACAATCCGACTAGCGAGACGCAGACTGTAACGCTTTCTTTCCAAAATCCGATCAAATACGATAAGCCCGTTGGTGGTTTGCAATTTTTTGAGCCATTACCCGATGATGTCTTTTTTCGAGGCTCGGTCAGAGTCCGTTTTCGTGATGACAGAGGCTTAGCCCAAACTCGTTACGTGCATTTAGTTCTACGCCGTGGCGAACGGGGCAAGGCTCTAGTTACCTTGACGATGCCACCAAGCGATCGCCGTGTTGTCCAGTTTGATTTCCTCTATCCTGCGGATGCAGTACCACCACAGGTTTTGACTGTGACAACTACAAAGTTAGGTAATATTACCCCATAGGGTTAACGGATAGTTTGAAGGTATACATAGGGGCTTTTATCATATCTATTGTCTTTAGTAAATGCGTCTGGAGAAAATTGTTTTGCGTCAGTTTAAAGTATTGGGTATGCCCGTCCATATCCATGAAAATTATCGGGATTGGCTTGCCCAAAGATTGCGAGACAATCAAGGCGCTCATGTCGTGACGTTGAATGCGGAAATGACAATGCAGGCGAGGAAAAATCCTGCTCTGGCAAAAGTCATTCAAGAAGCGGAGTTGGTCGTGCCAGATGGTTCGGGAATCGTGCTTTACCTGCGATCGCAAGGGGAAAAGATCGAACGGTGCCCTGGCATCGAACTATCTGAGCAGATCGTCCAGATTGCTGCCGAGCAAAAATGGCGCATCTTTTTAATTGGGGGGGCTCCCAATGTCGTCGATCATGTCGCGGATATTTGGCAACAAAAATGGATGGATATTGTGATCGCAGGACTACATCACGGCTATTTTGATGAAGCGATCGAAAAACAAATCTGTGAGGATATCCGAAGCACGCAACCCCAGCTAGTACTGGTCGGGCTGGGAGTACCGCGACAAGAACTATGGATTCAAAAAAATCGCTATCTCAATCCCAATGCAGTATGGATCGGCGTGGGTGGCAGCTTTGATATCTGGTCTGGGACAAAAACTCGCGCACCCGAATGGTTTAGTAAAAATAATTTAGAATGGCTCTATCGTCTCTATCAAGAACCTTGGCGTTGGAAGAGAATGCTCTCCCTACCGCATTTTGTCTGGTGCGTCACCATCGAGTCTTTGTTCAAATCTCGGTAGAATTTGCAGAGGATAGCGATCGCTATTCTCTCTGGTTTAAATCGTCCCCAACAAAATCAGCGATCCATGAAATACCACCATACTTCGATACGCACGTCGGATATTTTTCAATCCATCGCCTTTTATGAGGCGTTAGGATTTGAGGTGACAGAGCGATTTACGGCGGGAATTACATTGGCTTGCTGGATGCAGGGGGCGGGGACGAATCTGGAACTAATGCAAGTGCCAGAACCTAAAAATACTCCCGATCCCTTTGGTGACGAACATTATGTCGGCTACTATCACCTATCGTTTCATGTCGACAATATCCAATCTTTTTTACAGGAATTAGTTAATAAATTAGGGAAGGTCAAATTGCTTTTGCCCCCAATAGAACAGACCATTGGCGATCGCACTTTTCAGGTTGCCTTTATCGCCGACCCCGATGGATTACCCATTGAATTAATGGAATATGGGTTGTAAGTAGCTAGGCAT
>NZ_LIRE01000527.1 GCF_001402795.1 Pseudanabaena sp. 'Roaring Creek' | reverse complement strand
TCGCGCCATGTTTAGCTGGTTGAAAAAGATCTAGTCCCATTAATTAGCTAGTAGCGATTAAATCAGTAGCTAGGCATAATTAAAAACCAAAACCAGAGAACGTACCGCCCGCGTAGCGGGCGGCACGCTCTTCTAGGTTTTAAGTTTACTTATGCCTAGCTACTTATAAAGCCCAAAAATAGGTATTTCTAAATAGGCAAGGATGGGAGGCACGAAGCACCGCCCATCCTTACCTTAGAAATCCTTTCTTTTTTAACGTCAGTTCAGGTTAAGCTAGCAAATTTTAAAGCCCCAAAAGTAAAAGCCTTGCTTAGCAAGGCTTTTACTTTTGGGGTTTAAGAAAGGGTTTGCGTAGCAAACCCTTTCTTAAACCCCGTTTCAAATTATCCCGAACTCACGTTTTTAGGACTACTGACAGATGTATAGCTACCACCAGTCTTGTTAGGACAAAATTAAAACCCAAGATCGTGTTGTCGCGCTCCGTACGGCAACACGATCTTGGGTTTTATGTCCTGATACAGTTGGCGGTAGCTATACATACCCATGATGAGTTCATTGACAAATAATGAGCATGTATAACTGCCACTATCTAAATTGGCTTTTTAAAAATAGAATTTATTAAAACAATGATCTAATTTCAAGGGATAAATT
>NZ_LIRE01000665.1 GCF_001402795.1 Pseudanabaena sp. 'Roaring Creek' | reverse complement strand
GGCTCCGCCGCGCCACCGACTCTGGTAGATCTGGACTGGTATCTTATTTTCTCGCAAGTCCCTAATGGTTTTCAAGTTACTCCCTTCCCAGTGAAAAATTAGCGTTGCGGCACGAAGCGCCGCAACGCTAATTCTTGGTTTTTAATGTCTAATTTTATAGCGGGAAGGGCGTAAAGCAGTAGCAAGTTAAGAAATGGCGTAGCCATTTCTTAACTTGCTATAACTGCTTATTCGATGGTGCGGGTTAGTAGTACGGGGACGGTCGCATTGACACGTACGTAGTCAGATACCGACGAACCTAGTAAGCGATCGAGATCGGGTAAACTACGGGCGATCGAAGGACGGCGATCGGGAGAACCAATCATCAGCAAGCTAGCATTTGCCTCATCCGCAAGCTTACAAATTTCTTTACCAATGTCACCCGAACTGATAAAAGAGCGCGATGGAACATTCAATCGCTTGAGTTTAGCACTCGCTTCGATGAGAACTGGGTCAGTGCTAGCATTAGCATCTTCCTTGCGTTTTACTACCCTGACCAAGAAAATTTCTACATCCTTTGCGCCGCTTATTAGTTTAATTGCCAAATCAAGACAATTATTGGACGATGCCGAACCATCGACGGACACCATCACATTGCGAATGGTTTTGATGTAAACATCATCCTTGATCAGTAACATGGGTGAATCGGACAATTGGAAAACGTATTGACTGACCGAGTTCGCCAAAATTGCTTGCAGGCGACCCATCCCACGGGAGCCCATAATCAATAGGTCAGGCTTTAACTCCTCGGCTACTTTACATACGACATCTTTTGGTTCGCCCTCTTTAAGTAGGGCAACAGTACTATTGCCAGAAGCTAAGCGCAAATTTTTAACTTCTCTTTCGACAATTTTTTCCCCTGCGAGACGATATTCAGTAATGGCATCCGAGTTAATGGAGTTGGGGATAACATGGAGGACATTGATTTGCAAGTTTTGCATACTAGGTAAGGCTAGCAGCATATTCATCATTTCGCGCGATCGCCCCGAGCCATCAACAGCTAATAAAATTTGTTGAAACATTGTTTTAAACCTAGTTTTTAAATCTATAGTCTCTATATCTTGAGTAAAGCTCAATTACTGGGCGATCGCGGCAAAACGTTGAGATTCTTAAAATTTTGGAGATCGAGCTGCTTGCAATCTCTAAAAAAATCTCCTATCCGAAACCCATGCGCCTCCATCTGCACATATGCCCCAAATACGCTCCAAATATATGTCCACAACTGAAAGTATGCTCAAATCAGTCAACTCTATTGAAACTATGCCTTTATGGCAGCAAATTCAGTGGATTGCCAACCCCATTGGCTATATGGAAACGGCAGTAAAAAAATATCCAGATATTTTTGCGGCAAAAATCATTGGTTTTGGTAACTCAATCGTATTTGTGAATGACTCCCAAGCCATTCAGCAAATTTTAACGAACGATCGCAAGCAATTTAGCGCTCCTGGGGAATTGAATGGCATTTTACGCCCAGTTGTGGGAGATTCTTCCATATTTAGCTTGGATGGCGATAGTCATAGGAAACGCCGACAGTTGGTCATGCCAGCCTTTCACGGATCGCGAATGCAAGACTACGGACAGTTGATTTTTGACTTAACCAATAAAGTCTTTCAAAAAATCTTTCAAAATTTAGCTGCCAATCCTGCTGCTAATCCTTTAGCCCACAATCAAAAAGCACATCCCTCTAACAGGATTTTTCTAGTCCGTGATGCCATGCAGGATATTTCACTGCAAATCATTCTCCAAGCAGTGTTTGGTCTGTATGAAGGCGATCGCTGTCAGCAAATAAAAAAATTGCTGACCCAAATGACCGAACTTTTCATTTCTCCCTTAACCTCTGCATTTTTATTTTTCCCTTCTCTACAAAAGGATCTTGGCGCTTGGAGCCCTTGGGGTAATTTTGTGCGCCAAAGAGAGGCGATCGACAAATTGGTTTATTTAGAAATTGCCGAACGTCGAGCCAATCCCGATCCCAATCGAACTGATATTCTCACGATGCTCTTATTGGCTCGGGATGAAGAAGGAAAAGGCATGACCGATTTAGAGTTACGGGATGAACTACTAGCCCTATTGATAGCGGGACATGAAACCACGGCAACGGCAATGTCTTGGGCTTTGTATTGGATCCATCGTTTGCCAGAGGTCAAAGAGAAACTATTGCAAGAGCAAAAAAGCATTGCCGATCCAACGGATTGGATGAGTATTTTTCGGTTGCCCTATCTCACTGCCGTCTGTAACGAAACGCTGCGCATTCATCCTGTTGCCATGCTGACCTTCCCTAGAGCCGTCGAACAAGAATCAGTGGCATTGCTAGGATACAATCTGGAACCCCAAACCATCGTGGTTGGTTGCATCTATCTCCTCCACCATCGCGAGGATTTGTATCCAAATGCCGATCAGTTTAAACCCGAACGGTTTCTGGATCGGCAATTTTCCCCCTATGAATTTATGCCCTTTGGTGGTGGTGTCCGTCGCTGCGTGGGTGAGGCTTTGGCTCAATTTGAGATGAAAATTGTCTTAGCTACGATTTTGCGTCATTACGAACTGGAGTTAGCCGATCGCCACCCCGTAAAGCCACAACGTCGGGGAGTTACCCTTGCGCCTGCGGGTGGAATTAAAATGACTTTCAAATAATATTCAAATAATATTCAAATAATAAAGCCTACCGTAAACGGTAGTAGAAAGAACACTAGAAAAATATTTGTCACCTATAATCAAGGGTGACCTACTTAAAAAATTCACATTAAAAATATCTATAGATACTTAGTAAATACCTACAAATATCTATTTAGTCCCTATACAGCGGGTTAAGTAAAGAGTTATGCTTAGAGATCTGCCTTCTTGGAAATCCTTGAATACAGGGCTAAATTCAGAGCTAGTCTCAAGGCTAGTCTGAGTAACAGATTTGGTAGTAGGTTTAGCAGCTAAGCTGCGATCCAAAGCCCTAGCTCTGGTATAACCAGAAATTTGCAATGATTTCCAACAATTTTAGTTAGTTTAAGTAAGTGGGCTTAATTAAATATAAAACCCTAAAACCTGCGGCGCACGCTGCGCGTGAGCTGCAGGTTATTAGATATAAATTTTAACTAAGCCCAGATACTTAAAGCAAATTGTTTAAAGCGAGTTTACGTAAGCCAGATATTAGCAGTTTTGCTGCTGTTAATAAAAAGCTTAATTTAGAATTAACAATGTGGAGAAGTTGTGATGAAGCGATGTTTGCTTCGTAACTAAACTTAAAAATCTCATAATTTCAACCTATTTTTTTGATAGCAACAATTAATCCGATGGAAGTGAGCCGCGTGAATACAAGTCAGTCTAATCAGTCTGGAAATACGAATTCGATCCAAGGGCCCTATTGGCTAGTAGAAGAGCGTGATGCTTGTGGGGTGGGATTTATTGCAGATAAAGAAGGTCGAGCTAGTTATAAAATCATCAGCAATGCGCTGAAAGCTTTGACTTGTATGGAGCATCGTGGCGGTTGTAGCGCCGATCAAGACTCTGGGGATGGGGCTGGGCTTATGACCGCAATTCCTTGGGGGCTCCTCCAAAAAGAATTTACCGATCTCACCATCGATCCCGAACATTCGGCTTTGGGGATGTTTTTCCTGCCACAGGAAAGCGATCGCGCGGCAAAATGTCGCGAAATCACTACCAGAATTGCGGCAGAAGAGGGGCTAAAGTTGTTGCGATGGCGGGTTGTACCTGTCCGACCAGAGGTTTTAGGTATTCAGGCTAGGGAAAATCAACCTCAGATCGAGCAGGCGATTTTTATTGCGGATGCCGATCACCAAAATCTTGACCAACTCGAAAGAGCAATTTATATCACCCGTCGCCGCATTAAGTTAGAGATCAAGCAACTTGCGCCCGATCAAAGTAGCGATTTTTACGTTCCCTCCCTTTCTAATGCGACAGTGATTTATAAGGGCATGGTGCGATCGGCGATCCTCGATCGGTTTTATGAAGATCTCCAAAATCCTGATTATGTCTCGCCCTACGCCATTTATCATCGCCGCTTCAGTACCAATACTTTACCGAAATGGCCGCTTGCTCAACCGATGCGTTTTCTCGGTCACAATGGTGAAATTAATACCCTACAAGGAAATACAAATTGGTTTCTCGCTCGCCAAGGCGATCTCGCCCATCCTAATTGGATCGATGCTAAAGGCGATCGCCTTAAGGATCTTTTGCCAATTCTCAAGCCCAATGAAAGCGATTCGGCAACCTTAGATCACGTTTTTGAATTATTGATTGAGACGGGACATAGCCCGCTTGAGGCAATGATGATCCTCGTGCCCGAAGCCTATGAAAATCAGCCAGATTTAAGCGATCGCCCCGAAATTACCGATTTCTACGAATACTATAGCGGCTTGCAAGAAGCATGGGATGGTCCCGCCCTGTTAGCCTTTAGCGATGGCAAGATCGTCGGTGCGGCTCTCGATCGCAATGGCTTACGTCCTGCCCGTTACATGGTTACCAAGGATGGCATGGTTATCGTTAGCTCAGAGGCTGGAACCGTAGATATCCCCGAATCAGAAATCATTGAAAAGGGTCGCCTCGGGCCAGGGCAAATGATTGCCGTTGATTTACAAACCCATGAAATCTTGCATAACTGGGAAATCAAGGAACGGGTTGCTAAAGCTCATCCCTACGGTGAATGGACGAAGCAATATCGCAAGCACATCGAAAGTCAGCCATTCCCCACTAAACCTACCTTAGAAGAATCGCAGTCTCTCACCTACCAAACAGCCTTTGGCTACACCCTCGAAGATGTCGAAATGGTGATCGAAGCGATGGCTCAAGATGGCAAGGAGCCAGTATTCTGTATGGGAGATGATGCGCCGCTGGCGTTTCTATCCCAGCGCCCTCACCTGATCTACGATTATTTCAAACAGCGCTTCGCTCAGGTGACCAATCCCCCCATCGATCCGCTCCGTGAAGGAACGGTCATGTCGTTGGCGATGTTTTTGGGAGAGAGGGCAAATCTGCTCATTGCCACGCCTGAAGCTGCTAACCAGATTAAAATCAAGAGTCCCGTGATTAATGAAGTAGAACTGGAGGAACTTCAATCCTTGGGCTTTGCAACCAAAAAACTAGAGATCCTGTTCCCGATCGCTTCAGGGGCGACAGGACTAAAGGATGCGATCGCCAAGCTCAGCGATGTTGCCGTAGCCGCAGTTCGCGACGGGGCGAAATTACTGATTTTAAGCGATCGGAACTTGAATGCTGAGAATGCCTATATTCCACCCCTGTTAGCAGTCGGTGCAGTGCATCACCGTCTCTGTGCTGAAGGGCTAAGGATGAAGGCTTCGATTGTGGTTGACACAGCCCAATGTTGGAGCACGCACCATTTTGCCTGCTTGATCGGCTATGGAGCCAGTGCGATTTGTCCCTATCTCGCCTTTGAAACCACTCGTCAGTGGTGGGGCAAAGCCAAGACGCAAATGCAGATGCAGCAGGGCAAAATTAAGGCTTTAACGATCGCTCAAGTTCAAGATAGCTATCGCAAGGCTGTGGAAGGTGGCTTGTTAAAAATTCTCTCCAAAATGGGCATCTCCCTCCTCTCAAGCTATAGCGGCGCACAAATTTTTGAAGCGATCGGCATTGGGGCTGAAGTGATCGAGCAATGCTTTAAGGGCACAGTATCTCGCGTTGGCGGCGTAAACTTTGCCGATATTGCCTCGGAACTGTTGACTTTCCACGGGCAAGCTTTCCCCGAATTGCTACTCAAGAAACTGGAAAATTATGGCTTTGTCCAGTATCGCCCTACGGGTGAATACCATATGAACAGCCCCGAAATGGCGAAAGCTTTGCATAAGGCGGTGGCTGGTGATGGTTACGACCATTACGAAGTCTATCGGACGCAATTGCAAAATCGCACTCCAACGGCTTTACGGGATCTGTTGGAATTTAAGAGCGATCGCCCTAGCATTTCTCTAGAAGAAGTAGAGGATGTCTCGGAAATTCTGAAACGCTTTTGTACGGGGGCGATGTCCCTTGGCGCTCTGAGCCGTGAAGCCCATGAAGTTCTTGCGATCGCCATGAATCGTGTAGGTGGCAAGTCCAACTGCGGCGAAGGTGGGGAAGATCCCATTCGCTACTTACCCATTAATGATGTCGACGCAAATGGCATCTCAGCAACTTTTCCTCACCTCAAGGGTTTAAAAAATGGCGACACAGCGAATTCCGCCATCAAACAAATTGCCTCGGGACGTTTTGGGGTGACACCTTCCTATCTGGTAAGTTCTAATCAATTAGAAATTAAGGTTGCTCAAGGAGCGAAACCAGGGGAAGGCGGACAGTTACCAGGACCGAAAGTGAGCAGCTACATTGCGATGCTGCGAAATTCCAAGCCAGGGGTGTCGCTGATTTCTCCTCCTCCACACCACGATATTTATTCCATTGAGGATCTCGCGCAGTTGATCTTCGATTTGCATCAAATTAATCCCACGGCAAAAGTATCGGTAAAACTGGTATCAGAAATCGGGATTGGCACGATCGCTGCGGGTGTGGCGAAAGCAAATGCGGATATCATTCAAATTTCAGGCTATGACGGTGGTACGGGTGCATCTCCCTTAAGCTCGATCAAGCACGCTGGTTCGCCTTGGGAACTGGGGCTCGCGGAAGTACATACGGTACTGATGGGCAATAAACTGCGCGATCGCGTATTGTTACGAGTGGATGGTGGCTTTAAAACTGGCTGGGATGTGGCGATTGCCGCGCTGCTTGGCGGCGAGGAATTTGGCTTTGGTACTGCTGCCATGATTGCGGAAGGCTGTATCATGGCGCGAGTCTGCCACACTAACAAATGTCCCGTGGGCGTAACTTCGCAGCTAGAGCAGTTCCGCAAACGTTTCCCAGGCACGCCCGATCATGTGGTTAACTTCCTCTATTTCGTTGCGGAAGAAGTTCGTCAAATCCTTGCCAAGCTGGGGTACAAGTCTCTAAAAGACATCATCGGACGTTCCGATCTATTGGCTCAACGTCAGGACTTAAAGCTAGCGAAACTCGATATCAACCAAGTCGATATGGGCTGCCTGATCAATTTACCCGACACCAAAAACGATCGCGATTGGTTAGAACATTCCCCGATTTCCCATAGCAATGGTGCAGTGCTCGATGATGAGATTTTGGCCGATCTCGAAGTCCAATCAGCGATCGCTAATCAAACTGACCTCACCAAAACCTATGCGATTGTTAACACCGATCGCTCGGTTCCTGCGAGAGTCTCAGGAGCGATCGCTAAGCAGTACGGTAACTCTGGGCTCGCTAGCAGTCTGCATCTTGAGTTTGTTGGGGCTGCGGGGCAGAGCTTTGGTGCATTTAATATCAATGGTTTGCATCTCTCCTTAGCTGGTGAAGCCAATGACTATATCGGGAAAGGGATGAATGGTGGCAGTATCAGCATCAAGCCTAAGCCTGACTGTAACTTCAATCCTGCCGATAATGCGATCGTTGGTAATACCTGCCTCTATGGTGCAACGGGCGGCTATCTTTTCGTGCATGGTCGCGCTGGCGAACGGTTCGGAGTTCGCAACTCTGGCGCAAAAGCCGTTGTGGAAGGTACTGGCGATCACTGCTGCGAGTATATGACAGGCGGTGCGATCGTGGTATTGGGAACGACTGGTCGCAATGTTGGTGCGGGCATGACAGGCGGTATTGCGTACTTCCTCGATATCGATGGCAAGTTCAAAGAGCGTCTCAGCCAAGAGACTCTTAAGGTGCAAAGAGTTAGCACGGTTGCGGGCGAGAATCAGTTGAAGGAATTGATTCAATCTAGCTATGAGAATACTGGTAGTTCTAGAGCGAAGGAAGTTCTCGATAACTGGTCGATTTATCTGCCGAAGTTCTGGCAAGTCGTTCCTCCTTCAGAGCAGAATAGCCCTGAAGCTACGGATGAATTGCCTGTAGTTGCAACTGTTTAAACCCCCTAAAGAGAGGTGGCGCTTTGCTCCACCTCTCTCTTATACCAATTCCCAAAATGGCGTTGCCATTTTGGGAATCTCAAAACCTTACTCGGTTTGTTTTTTAATTCATTGAAGTGTTGGCTCACTTCAGTGAATTGGTATTATAGCCATAAAGAAAGAAGGCGTAAGCCTTCTTTCTTTATGGCTGTAATTTATCAACTGCTTGCCATTCCTCGACAAAAGAAGAAGGAACGGGCAAACTAATAGCCTCATCTCCCATAATGGGTAGTGATAATTTTAAAGGAAGCTCAATTTGTAGCTGCGATAAAATGGGTTGGAGATCGTACTGTCCGACATTCGGCGTGGGAGCGAATGAATCCGTTGAATCCGAAAAGATGCCGCTAGAAGCGTCGTTAGCTGTCAAGATTTTGCCTAGGGAATTAGTCAAAGTAAGGGGTTGACTGCGATCTATTGCTGCTGCTTTAGGGAAGCCCACCAAACGCAGAAAAAAGCTGGTTTTCCCATCCTCTCTGATGCGTTTAAAGGCGATCGCTTGCCAGTTATTACCATGTTGATCCTTGAGAGGCTGTCGTACTTAATATACCACCTGTCCTGCACCCTCTTGGAGTTCACGAATTTTTGAGATAGCAATCTTTTCACCTTGATACTCAGATCTTTCTCTTACATCTACTAAAAGAGGTTGAGTCGTATCGATTTCCCTTTTCAATTCCTTAACGGTAGCGATCGTGTAATACCCTGATGGAATAGAATTGAGAAAGCTATCAACCTCTGATTTCAGGGTTAATGATTCTGTTAACGTTGGGATTATTTCTTGAGATATAGATTTTGTATTCTCAGGAATTGCCGCGAAGGCTTGGCTTTGAGTAACAAGCAAAAGGCAATAACCTATGGATATACATATACATACAGATATAGCAAATCTCAATAATGCAATTTGCATGTTTTTCTTATATTTTTTCTTATATGTCATAGGGTTTCTCTCTGTAAAGTCTAAGTAGCTGGGCATAACTAAAAAACAGAGTCAAAAGCTGTAGCGCAGGCTGTGCTACAGCTTTTAGGTTTTATATTTATATTTACAGCGCAATGCGTTGTAATTGTGCCTGTCTACGTATGGAATTTTTTAACTCTGACAGGAGATCGCTTAACTACGCGCATGAATTGATTAAATTGATTGATTACGATATAAAACAGAATGGCGGCGTGACGCACCGCCATTCTGTTCTTGGGTTTTATACCAATGGTTGAGTTATCAAAAGAACCACAAGAAACTGTTTGAGAGTGTTGCGAAGCAACACTCTCAAACAGTTTCTTGGTTTGGATTTGAGCGCAAAGCGCTGAATCTTTTAGGCTAAGGCTACAAGTAAACTTAAAACCCAGAAGAGCATATACTGCCCGCGCAGCGGGCGGTATATGCTCTCTGGTCTTAGCTACTTACCAATACAAAATCTACTGAAAATTTGGTCTAGTACTGACTCTGTGACCTCCTCTCCCGTAATTTCACCGATCGCACTGATGGCAGCTCGCAAATCGATCGTCCAAAAGTCTAGGGGTAACTGATCAGCGATCGCTACTTGGACATTAGCTAAGGATTGTACAACTCTTAGCAGACAAGCTTTCTGGCGTTGGTTGATCGCAACTTCCATATTTGCAGCAGCGATGCGATCTTGGTGAATACATTGCAAAATCGCATTTTCGAGTTCTTCAATTCCCCTTTGTTGGGAAGCCGCAGTTCTGACTATCGGAATCTTTCCATTTTTCAGATCTTGTTCTAGGGGAATTGTGAGGGAATCGATGGCAAAATCGATCTTATCGATCTTATTGATCGCCAGCACGATTGGGCGATCGCAGACAGTCTCGTAGATTTCTGTATCTTGCGCGATCCAGCCCACAGTAGCATCAACGACCATTAAAACTAAATCGGCAGACTGCGCGGCTCGGCGCGATCGCTCTACACCGATCTTTTCGACAATATCTTCCGTTTCCCTGATTCCAGCCGTATCGAGAACTTGAATGGGAATCCCTCCGACGACTAACTGCGAATCAACCACATCGCGAGTTGTGCCTGGCAAATCCGTAACAATAGCTCGATCGCTCCGACTCCATGCATTGAGTAAACTCGATTTACCCACATTAGGACGACCAACAATGGCAACTTTTAGCCCCGTTCGCAATAGTTCGCCGCGATCGGCTGTCGCGAGGATCTTTTGAGCTTCTTGGAAAACATGAAAAATTTCCGCTTTTACCCATTCCCCATCTAGTGGCGGTAAATCATCCTCAAAATCAATCCGCGCTTCAATTTCCGTTAAGACATTTAAGCATTTACCGCGCAGATACTTTAAAGACTGAGCGAGTTTTCCTCTTAGGGAAGCGATCGCCGATTGAGCCGCTTGGGCTGATTTCGCTCCAACTAAGTCATTAATACTCTCGGCTTGGGTAAGATCGATTCTGCCATTGAGAAAAGCTCTCAAACTAAATTCCCCTGCTTCGGCGAGTCTTGCCCCATTTTCTAGGCAAAGGTTGAGTACTTGCTGGACTGCCATAATTCCACCATGACAATGAAATTCTACGACATCCTCGCGGGTAAAGGAGCGCGGTGCTTTCATCAGTAGCAATAGGCTTTCATCAACAATCGCCTTTGTAACTGGGTTTTTGACATAACCATAGAGAATGCGATGACTTTCCCATACTTGTTTTCCTCCGATAGCAAAAATTTGTTGGGCGATCGCCACGGATCGATCTCCCGAAAGCCTCACAATTCCGACACTCCCCTGTTGTGGAGAAATTGCCGTGGCGATCGCGGCGATTGTGTCCGATAAACTCATAAGTTACTCTCAAAAACTGATCAATGATTTATGATATAGAATAGAAAAAGGCATGGATGCAAACTAAATCTCCAAAATAATCCCAAACTAAATCTCAAACTAAATCTCAAAAATAATCTTTTGAATTGCTTTACTGTCTGGGGGGTTAACTTGCGGTTTCGAGGGGATAGATACTACCAGAAGGTTTCTAAGAGCGTTAAGTCTGAATCTCTCCGTGACATATTCGTAAATCCATAGCATATGAGCAATATATTATGCAGTATACGAACCTTTACCTGCTTTGGGATTAAATTCGCATCTAGCCTCCTAAATTATGCCAACATTTATTAATGGCGATTATCAATGGCGATTTACCAATTTACCCGACAAAGTACGGGAATTTTTCAATTGATTTTCAGTTAAGGGGATGACCAAGAAAACAACGAATAAAACGAATTCCATCAAGGATTCCTTAAAACTGCATCAGGCTATTGTCAATAGCGTTAACTATGCAATTATCGCAACCGATCTTGAGGGAGTGATCCGTGCTTTTAATGCGACCGCTGAAAGTTGGTTGGGGTATACAGCTTCAGAAACAATTGGGAATTTTACACCCGAATGCTTTCACGATCCGTTAGAAGT
Source organism: Pseudanabaena sp. 'Roaring Creek' (assembly GCF_001402795.1). Taxonomy (GTDB): domain Bacteria; phylum Cyanobacteriota; class Cyanobacteriia; order Pseudanabaenales; family Pseudanabaenaceae; genus Pseudanabaena. Next base: position 8,240 of record NZ_LIRE01000665.1, on the reverse strand, counting down.
CCAACAACGAGCGATCGCCTTAACCGATGAACTGGGATATTCTATCTCTGCGGGTTTTGAGGTATTTGTCGCTAAAGTGAAATTAGGAGAAGTTGAAGAGACTGAGTGGACATACATTCGCAAAGATGGGGAACAGTTTCCCGTAATGCTTTCCATTTCTGCTTTACAAGATGATCAGGGGCAAATTTCAGGATTTTTATTAGTTGCCAGTAATATCTCCAAACGAAAACAGAATGAAAAACAACTTCAAATAACCCTGCGGGAGCTGGCGTTTCAAAAATTTGCTCTAGATCAAGCGGCGATCGTAGCCGTCACCAATTTGGACGGGGAAATTACCTATGCCAATGGCAAGTTTTGCGAGATCTCTGGCTATAGCGATGTTGAGCTGTTAGGGCAAAATCATCGGCTGATTAACTCAGATTATCATTCCCCTGATTTTTTTGCCGATCTGTGGCATACGATCGCCAATGGGAAGGTATGGCGGGGAGAAATTTGCAATCGGGCTAAAGATGGAACCTACTATTGGACAGATAGCACGATCGTTCCCTTGCTCGACGAGCGCGGTCTGCCGATGCAATATTTGGCAATTCGCTTTGACATTAGCGATCGCAAAAAGTTTGAAGAAACACTGCGGCTTCAGGAAAGAGCGATCGCGGCTAGTCAGAATGGTATTGTCATTACGGACGTGCGATTGCCCAACAATCCTATCGTCTACGTGAATTCCGCCTTTGAAAAAATTTCTGGCTATACAGCTAGCGAAATAATGGGAAAGAATTGCCGATTCTTGCAGGGAAGCGATCTATTCCAACAAGAAAAAGAAATTCTTCGTAATGCTGTTAAACAGGGGGAATCCTGTCGAGTTGTGATTCGGAATTATCGCAAAGATGGTTCGCTATTTTGGAATGAATTAAATATTTCGCCTATCTTTGACAATACTGGTAAAGTCACCCATTTTATTGGTATTCAATCCGATATCACCGATCGCAAAGAAGCCGAGAAAGGCTTAAAGCGGCAAATGCGCCTCACGGTATTACTAAATCGCATTACCGATGAGATTCGTCAGAGCCTTGATGTGGAGAGTATTTTTCAAACGGCGGCTCATCAGATCCAACAGGCTTTTCACGCCAGCCGTTGCCTGATCTACAAATTAGAATATCCCAATCATGACGCATTGCAGTCACCTCAAATTTCTCTAATATCCGAACAATTAGCCGAGAAAATATTTTCCGTAAAAGACTACGAACTGCCTTTACTAAATAGTGCTTTCGGGCAAAAAATTTCTAGTCAAGATGAAGTGATCGCCATTGCCAATGTTTATACCGATCCAGATTTGGATGAATTTGGCGAATTATTTTATCGGATGCAACTGCGATCGCTATTAGCAATCCGCACTTCATCCCATAGCCTTACCAATGGCATTATTTTATTGCATCATTGCAATAGCTTTCACACATGGACATCTGAGGAAATAGATTTACTAAAAGCCGTTGCTAACCAAGTTAGTATTGCATTGTCCCAAGCTCAACTGCTCATCCAAGAAACCCGCCAACGCGAACAATTAATTAAGCAGAATGCGGAATTAGAAGAAGCGAGGATTATTGCCGAAACTGCCAATCGCTCGAAGAGTGAATTTTTAGCAACGATGAGCCATGAGATTCGCACGCCAATGAATGCGGTAATTGGCATGACAGGGGTTTTATTAGATACGAATTTAACCAGAGAGCAGCGGGAATTTGTCGAGATTGCTCGCAATGCAGGCAGCACCCTCCTCACGATCATTAATGATATTTTAGATTTTTCTAAGATTGAATCTGGACATCTCGAACTGGAAGAACAAACCTTTGATTTGCGAACTTGTCTGGAAGATACGATCGAACTGCTGTGGGCTAAGGCTGTCGAAAAAGGGATCGACCTAGACTATTTTATCCATCCCGATGTGGATTTAATTGTGGTTGGCGATATGACGCGGCTACGCCAAGTTTTAGCGAATTTAATTGGTAATGCCATTAAATTTACCAGTCGTGGTTCTGTGAATATCTCGATCTCCCAAATGGAGATATCGCATTATTTGCACTGTGAGCTTAGCGATCGCTATAGTGATCGCTATGAAGAAACTCAATTATTAAGAACCTTACAATTTGCGGTTAAGGATACGGGAATCGGCATACCTAGCGATCGTCTCTATCGTTTGTTTCAGCCCTTTAGCCAAGTCGATGCATCGACCACAAGGCAATATGGGGGGACTGGACTGGGGCTAGCCATAAGTAAGCATTTGTGCGAACTGATGGGCGGCACTATGTGGGTAGAGAGTGATGTCCAGCAGGGCTCTACTTTTTACTTTACAATTACTGTACCTGCGAACAATGGCGATCGACTCACATCGATTAGCATTGCCGATTCACAATTAACTTCTTTAGGATCGCCCAAATATAAAACTGACAATAAAACTGAACCTGCCGCCAAAAATTTAGAAGAGCGTCGTAACCGCTCGACAATAGTTCAAATTCCTGCTGTCCTCAACCACCATGCCAAGGGATTTGCCTTCGATCCGCTTATGGCAAGAAATCACCCCCTAAGGATTTTACTCGCGGAAGATAATGTGATTAACCAAAAAGTTGCGATCCATATTTTGCAGCGGATGGGCTATCGTGCGGATGTTGCTGCTAACGGGCTAGAGGTAATTGACGCGTTATTACAACAGCCCTATGACTTAATTTTTATGGATATGCAGATGCCTGTTATGGATGGCATTGATGCGACTCAAAAAATCTATCAAAACTGGCAAAATGGTAAGCTAGCAACCAGACCCCGCATCGTTGCCATGACGGCTAATGCCATGCAAGGCGATCGCGAGATTTGTCTTGCCGCAGGGATGGATGACTATCTCAGCAAACCGATCCGCAACTCTGAACTTGTGAGAGTTTTACAAGAATGTCCTGCGGCTACTCCTAATAATTCATCCATTATGACTTCAATTAATATGACCACTCTTCATGAAGCAGCCATTCATATCGGTGGTGAAGATCCTAATTTTTTGAATGAATTGATTGATAGTTACTTAGATAATGCGCGATCTCTACTCCAAGAGCTATATACTAGCTTTGCACAGAGAGATTTTGAAAAGATATTGAGGACAGCCCATACTTTAAAATCTAGTAGCAGCGTGATTGGCGGAGAAGATCTAGCAATACTATGCCATGAGTTGGAAACAAATCTACGTAATAGTAAATACGAGGGTTTAGATCTCAAAATCAATAAAATTGCTGATGAATTTGCCCATGTTAAAACTGAGTTAGAGCGGCAAAAATATCACTAAACTCTTACATTAGAAGAATCTATGATTAATGTTAATTTCACTGTCTAATTATGTAATGGCAATCGACGATATTAGTGATCGCAATAAGCATCCAATCCAAGAACTAAATATTCTCGACCTGTCGCCATCCAAGCCTGCGCTGATTTTAATTGTGGATGACGATCTGTTTATGAGAAAAATTTTGGTGCGCTATCTGGAGCGGGAAAACTATCAAGTGGTAGAAGCTTCCGATGGTATGGAGGCTTTAAGGATCTACCAAGAATGCCAACCAGATATGATCTTGTTAGATGCGATGATGCCCATTCTCGATGGATTTGAATGTTGTTCGCAGTTGCAAAAGCTGCCCCATGGAGATCACACTCCTGTTTTAATTATTACCGCCCTCGAAGATCGCGAATCCGTCGATCGTGCCTATGAGGTGGGTGCTTCTGATTATGTAACTAAACCAATCCATTGGGCGGTATTGCGCCAAAGGGTTCGCCGACTGCTCGATCAAGCCAATCTGCGCCAGCAGCTTGAAGCTGCTAATCAACAATTAGCAATCGTCGTCCAAGAATTAAGGCGATTGGTATCCATTGATGGCTTAACCCAAGTTGCCAACCGTCGATGTTTAGATGAATATCTCGAACAGGAATGTCGGCGATCTCATCGGGAGCAACTGCCAATTTCCCTAGTACTATGTGATATCGATTTTTTTAAAAACTATAACGATAACTACGGGCATCAAGAAGGCGATCGCTGTCTCCAAGAAGTCGCACAGGCGATCGGTAAGTCCACTAATCGTCCTGCGGATTTAGTAGCGCGTTATGGAGGAGAAGAATTTGCAATTATTTTGCCTAATACCGATGCGGATGGTGGTATGAATGTGGCAATTAGGGCGAACGAAATTGTGCGATCGATGCAATTGCCCCATGCCTACTCAAAAGTTGCGGATCATGTCACGATTAGTTGTGGTGTTGCGACGCTTTTCCCACCGCAAGATTTTCAAGTTGCGCACTTACTCAAATCTGCCGATCGCGCCCTATATCTCGCCAAAGCCGAGGGACGCAACTGTGTTAGGCAAAATATTTATCTTCCCGATGAAGCTTGATTCCCAAAATCTACAAATGATTTAGGACTGCTATATAAAGCTCTGGGTTTTATATATTCACCTGATGTGGTACGGTCATACCTGATTGCATCGGCAAAAATGTAAAATGTCGCAAACTCTCAACTTAAATATCGATCGCATAACTCTATGGAATGGCATATTACGGACGCACAAAGCTTAGCAACAATTGACAGCGAAATTGGCGAGCATTCTTTCTCCCCCTCCGAATATGAGATTGTGCGTCAAGTCATTTATGCCACCGCAGATTTTGAATATAAAGACTTAGTCAGGTTTTCAGAACATGCATTACAGGCTGGTAGTACCGCTCTCGCTACCCGTACGACCATCATTGTCGATGTGCCCATGGTTCAAGCGGGGATATTTCCTCAAATCTGCGATACCTTTGCTAATCCAATCTATTGCGCAGTTGAAGCAATCACTCGTCCTCAAAAGGGTAAAACTCAAGCGGCTTGGGGAATTGAAACTTTAGCAAGACGATACCCTGAAGCTATTTTTGTGATTGGTGAATCCCAAACGGCACTAGCTACCTTGGTGGATTTGATCGAACTAGAGGATGTAAAACCCACTCTGGTGATTGGTACTCCTGCTGGCTTTATCGATACCGATGTGATCAAGTCACGCTTGAATGATTCACTAATTCCGCATATTCGAGTAGATGGGCGTAAGGGCAGTGCGATCGCGGCGGTAACTATATTTAACGCCTTGGTGAATTTGGCATGGTTAGCCTATGGGAATAAATAAGGAATGATATACCCAAACAAGATGAATGGCGGCATAAAGCGCCGCCATTCATCTTGTTTGGGTATGTGCTTGTGCAAAACCTACATTGCTATAGAGCTAATTCCAAATAATGCCAGTTAAATTAGCTTCCTTGGTTTGCATCCCTTCGGTAACTGTATCGGCAAACTTAGATTTACTCAGATTGGCTTTGTAGAAATTTACGCGCGTGAGATCGGAACCTTGGAGGTTGGCACTGGTCAGATCGGCTTCGCTCAAATCGGCATCGCATAGACTTGCCCCATACAAACTCGCAAAGGTCAGGTCAACCTCACATAGCATGGCTTTATTGAGGTTTGCCCCATTTAAGCTCGCTCGACTGAGATCGGCTCGCTGCAACATACTTTCATTGAGACTTGCGCCAAACAGTCTGGCATCCCTGAGAATCGCTTCACTGAGATCGGCGCGATTGAGCTTGGCTTTGCCCATATTGGCTCCCGTCAGCTTAGCGCGAGGTAATTTCGCCTTATTTAAAATTGCCCCGTACAAATTTGCTCCGTATAGTCTTGCGTCACTGAGATTGGCTTCGCTGAGATCGGTTTCTCCCAAATCAGAACCACTAAAGTTAGCACTAACGAGATTGGAACGATATAGTTTTGCTCTATTTAGATCTGCGCCATTGAGTTTACTATTGCTTAAGTTTGCTCCATAAAGACTCGATTCACTAAGGTTTGCACCACTTAGATCGGCATTACTTAAGTCAATTCCATTCATATCAGTCTTACTGAGATTGACTCCTGCAAAGTTGCGCCGCCCTGATTGGTAGCTATTAATTAGCTCGCTAATTTCCATTGTTTTGCACCATTTTTTCAGTAATAAGATATAACACCAATTCCCAAAAGTGTGATAACACTTTTGGGAATTAAAAAACAAACCCAGTAAGGTTTTGAAATTCCCAAAATGGCAACGCCATTTTAGGAATTGGTATAAAAGCCTAGCGCCCTATCTTATTCTTTGTTTTCGTCCATTTCTGCTTCCATTGCTTCTAAAATTTCTTGTTCTTGAGTAATGAAATCTGCTTCGCTGATATCGCCAAGATCGAATTTTAGTTGTAAAGTGGTGAGTCGCTTTTGCAAGTTCTCAGTTTTTTCTAACTCGGTGGTTGCTCTTTCTTCGATTTGTTCTGCGATCCAGACTAGTCCATCGAGGGGTGCGGTCAGTAGTTGCCATATCATTGAAAAATGTACTCCTTAAATTCTTATCACAGCCGAGTATGTCGTGATTCGCACGGCAGGCTCTAAAACCTATTCTTCTTAAACCTATGTTAAGTGTTGCCTATAAATATGCCTATCAATATGGGATTCATCCCCTATTGTTTTCCTTTGAGCCTGAAACAGCCCATCATTTAGCGATCGCTACTTGTCGTCGGATAAGTGAGTCATCAATAATGCAAGCGATCGCCAAGTCTCTCTTTTACTATAGCGATTCTCGGCTGTCACAGGAACTATGGAACTTAAAATTTGATAATCCCGTGGGCTTAGCGGCAGGGTTTGATAAAAATGCAGAAGCGATCGGGGCTTGGGAAAATATTGGCTTTGGCTTTGCGGAGGTGGGTACAATTACGGCTAAGGGGCAGTCGGGAAACCCATTGCCAAGATTATTTCGCTTACCCCGCGATCGCGCCGTTCTCAATCGCATGGGTTTTAATAATCGTGGTGCAGCCGCTACAGCGATCGATCTCAAAAATTATTTAGCAAATCATCGACTCGGCATTCCCCTCGGTATTAACCTTGGTAAATCTAAAGTTACCGAACTGGCTGAGGCAAAGTTTGACTATGCCGAAAGTTTGCGATCGCTCTACGAGTTTGGCGATTACTTTGTGGTCAATGTGAGTTCGCCGAATACGCCCAATCTGCGAGATCTACAAGCTACGGAGCAGTTATGTGGGATTCTCGCCGAGTTACAGCCCATTAATACCGCAAATAAGCCAATTCTGGTAAAAATTGCTCCTGACTTGAATGATGCGGACATTATCGAAGTGGTGAAGGCGAGTCAATCCTATGGTGTGGCAGGAATCGTCGCTACTAATACCACGATTTCGCGCCAGAATCTAACCACTACTCATTTAGCGACTACGGGTAAACTCGTTACTGATGAGGCAGGTGGTATCAGCGGTCAACCTGTACGCGATCGCTCCTTGGCGGTCATTAACCTGATCTGGCAAACCACCAATGGCAGTTTACCGATTATCGGTGTGGGAGGCATTTTCACGGCGGAAGATGCTTGGCAAAAAATTACGGCGGGTGCTTCGCTCGTGCAGATTTATACGGGCTTAATTTATGAGGGACCTTTGGTCGTCAAACAGATTTTGCAAGGCTTATTGACTAAGCTTGATGATCATGGTTTGGGTAATATTCAACAAGCGATCGGTTTAGCGCATAGATAGCATAGATAAAGGAAAGGGGCTTAAGCCCCTTTCCTTTATCTATGCTATTTACGAGATTGTAATATTTCGTCTTTCGCGATCTACGATCTAAAAATTATTTCTATCAACAAGAGACGCTTTGCGTCTCTTGTTGATTAGTTTGAACGTAACTGTTCTAATTCAGAACGCAAACTTGCTAGCTGTTGCGTGAGTTCTTCAATTTCATCGCGTATACTCGCTTTGACCTTTTGATCGGACTTTTCAGGAGCGACATCGTCGACAGTTTTCGCAGTAGTTGTCACTGTCGTTAAGCCTGCTGCTTCTGAATTGTCGGTAGACTTACCACTAACCTGCTGTGAGATAAAACTATCAACATAGCTCCGAGCCTCTGCTTCCGTCGTCACACCTTTTTCAGCAAGAGTTTGAGTTATTTCATCTAAACTCCGTCCCAACATTTTGAGGTTTTCTTCGCGTTTAATGGGATCTTGGATTACCTCAATTAACGATGATGTTGCCCCTAATGTGACGTAGTAGCCTTTTTGCACCAGCTTTTCTAAATCGATAGTATCCATAAAACTCCTGCAAATGTGTAGTTTTGTAATACATTCTAATCGATATCTTTGGGGTTATACCAATTTCCAAAATGGCGTTGCCATTTTGGAAATTGGTAT
>NZ_LIRE01000526.1 GCF_001402795.1 Pseudanabaena sp. 'Roaring Creek' | reverse complement strand
GAAGCCTTGTTCTTCTTCTGAACTCTCAAAGTTTTCGATGAAGCTCATTTTTCTGAAGCCTTGATGCTGTCGCTGTTGATAGGCGGTTTTAAAGTATTGGGGCTTTAAGGATTTGCTGTAGTCGTCTACGGCTAGGTCTATTCTCGTAAATCTTGTCTGGTTGGCTATTAGGTATTGGATGTATTGTTTTAGGTTGTCGAAACTTGCGCCGATCAGGGTTTTTCCTGTCAAGCTTAGCCAGCAGTCTAGTTTACCGTCGTCTGTGATATTCCATCCGATTATCGATCCTCTAGTCGTGCGGATTGAGTGGGTGAAGTGTCTCCCTTTATAAAGTGGGCGATCGTCGTCTCTTATCCATTCATCTTTGAATATCTCGGTTATGAGTTCCAGTAAGTATTCAAATTCTCCATAGTTTGGTAACTGTATGCAGCCCTGCAACCAGTCGAATACCGCCATAAATTGGCTCTCTGGTTGTTTCTCCATTGGTGGAGCTTCCGAAAGAACCGACCCCGTATTACCTATCGGGGTTTTCAAAATTTCCATCAGCAGTCCCTATTCAGTTTTTGATTGAGTGTGTTTCTCTTGTAGTTCATTCATATTTTTTTTGCTACCCTTATTTGTTTTTCTGATAAGCTAATTTCTTGGAATCCTCGTCTATCCCTATAAGTAAATATTATGTTTCGTGGCGCAATTATTGCT
>NZ_LIRE01000525.1 GCF_001402795.1 Pseudanabaena sp. 'Roaring Creek' | reverse complement strand
ATATAAGGTAACTAAGCAGGAGTCCAATCTATGAATATATCCGATCGCCCCGATCGTCATGATGTTCAATCACAGCGAGAAAATCGCACTTTAGCATCCTTACTATTCATAGGTGTTTTTGGATCTGCCTGTATTCATGCTGCTGTGATGAATGCCCCAGCCCCTACATTGTGGAGACCTTTACCCCAAATGTCAGAGGATATAATGGAAGTTGTCGTCGATCCGACAAGAAGTACTGATGATAAAGTCTCAGAAATTACGAAGGAACCCGAACCAGTTACCAAAACTGAGGAACCCCAGATTAATGAGACTCCAGCGATCGCCCTCGCGCCTGAAACGACGATCTTAAAGGAGGGCAAAGATGCGGCTGCGCCAGATAATTTGAAACCACTATTAACTAAAGGAAATAGCGATAGTCAGATCCAGCAAGGTGGGGGGGCAGTGATATCTAAGGATGGAATTGGTAGTGGATTTGGGAATGCCAAAATTCCAACAGGCTTTATCTTTGGCGGCAAAATTAATGGTAACCCTAATGGCAAAAAAGATGGTGTAGTCGGCGGGAATGTTAATGGCAAGCCCAATGCTAATGCCAATCAAAATAATGTTTTGCCAACTATTCCAAATGCGCCTACTGATACCAGAGCCCCAAAACTTGAATGCTTGAGTTGCCCCAAGCCCCAATATCGCGGCAAAGAGGGAACGCCGAGAGTTACTTATGATATCGCTCCTGACGGTAGAGTGATCAATGTGCGTTTGCGCCAGACGAGCGGTGATGAGCAAACCGATCGCGAAACTATCGAAGCAATGAGTAAATGGCAATTTGATCCTAAAACAGTGCCTGAAGGCGGGAGAACTAACGTTAAAGTGCGCGTTACCTTTGAGGAAGAAGGTTCACAATTTCAACGCCAAAATGAGGAGCGTCGCCGTCGGGAGTCCGAACTAGCTGCACAAGAATCAGAACAAAGAAGGTTGGCAGAACAAGCCCGTCAACAAAGGGATGCGACTTCCTCTAAATCGCCTGCACCAACAACCGAGCCTCTAGTTACGCCACCTTCGGCGATGTCAGAATCAGTGCCAACCAAGCCTGTTCCTGCTGCTACGGTAGATTCAGCACCAGTCACAACCCCAGTGACCGTGCCTGTGACTGCACCTACTGCTACCGATCCATTGCCACCGCCACCACCGCCACCCTTAGCCGATCCAGTTGCCCCCGCAGTGAGTGAACCTACAACTAAGTCTAAGTAAGGTCAAACCCCAAAAGATGATTGGCGGCGCTTCGCGCCGCCAATCATCTTTTGGGGTTTGATTTGTAATAATAAGTAGTTCTGCATAAGTAAACTTAAATCCTAGAAGAGTGTACCGCCCGCTACGCGGGCGGTACACTCTTCTAGGATTTATAGCTACAGTCATTTGAATGGGGACAAATCAAACCCCAAGACTTGACTGGCGGCGCAAAGCGCCGCCAGTCAAGTCTTGGGGTTTATGTCCTAATACACTTGGCGACAGCTATACTTACCAAGTTAAGAAAGTGATGTTGGGACATCAATCCAATTTCTTTGGATATGTGACTGTTGGGTTATATCCATCAGCATCTGCGACCAAGCCCCTTCATAGAGACTAGGTATCATGGTTTGACCAGTTTTGATTGCCTGTACCCAGCGATCGCATAGGGCAAGAACGGGCGCGAGACGACCATCGGTAAAGGTCTTCGGTAGGTCATATTCGGGCGGGATGGGGACGACTTCCATCTCTGGGCGATCGAGTTTGCCCTGTCGCAAGCTGAACCCATGAACGTAATCGGCTTGATTGGAGCTTCCGAGTACTAGCGTTCCCTTCTCGCCATATACCGAGAGCCAATGACCGCGACCGCGATAGGTGACAGTGCTGAGGGAAATATTGCAGGGAGTACCATCGACAAGTTCCAATAAAATGTTGCAAGTATCATCGGCATCCACAGGACAAAGAATACCATTGGCATCGGGACGTTCGGTAATGCCCGTACTGAGTTGCCCAGAGAGGCTTTTAATATCGCCAAATAGCCAACGGACATAATCAAAGACATGGGAACCGATCGCCCCCAATGCGCCACCGCCATAAGCTTTTTGGCTATACCAATTCCACAGGCGCTGGGGATCGGCACGACCTTGCACCAGCCAATCGATCGCAATCATCCGTTTTTTGCCAACGCGATCGATATCTAGCAAATGTTTAAAATACCGCCACTGCGGGACATAACGGAATTCAAAATCGGTGGCTGTGACCACTTGTTTCTCTTGAGCGAGGCGATATAGGGCGATCGCTTCCTGTGCGTTCATTGTTACGGGTTTTTCGAGCAAAATATGCTTACCTGCCTCGATCGCCATTTTTGCCTGCTCGTAGTGCAAACTTGGCGGCGTAGAGATGGTTACGGCTTGTAGTGACGGAAGCGCCAGTAAATCTTCTAGGCGATCGCAAGCATGGGGAATATCGAACTTGTCCGCTATTTGTTGCGCTTTAAGTCGATCGCGATGATAGACCGCCACAACCTCGGTTTCAGGATGAATTTGCAGCGCAGGAATATGAATAATCTGACCGAAACCAGTTCCGATAATACCAACACCAATTTTTGTCATGCTTAATTATTTTTTCTTGTTTTTATTTTTTCTGCTAAGTATAGCTACCGCCAACTGTATCAGGACATAAAACCCAAAATCATGTTGTCGCGCTCCGCGCGACAACATGATTTTGGGTTTTGATTTTGTCCTAACATAATTGGCTACTGCTATATAACTGTCGCCACTCACGTTAAGGCAAAATCAAAACCTTCTCTTCTCGGAAAGCCATACGTCAACAAAAGCCCGTGCCGCCCACGCAACGGGCGGCATGGGCTTTTAGATTTTAAAACTCTATACCCGCTTGAGCTTTAACGCCTTGTTCTCGAAAAGGATGCTTGACGAGTTCCATTCTAGTGACTAAATCTGCAACTTCGATTAATTCGGCAGGTGCGCCTCGCCCCGTGAGAATTACATGGGAATCAGCAGGCTTTTCCTTAAGCCCAGCAATTACAGTTTCAACATCGAGATAGCCGAGCTTTAAGGCAATATTTATCTCGTCAAGTAAGACAAGTTTGTATTCGGGATTTTTGATATAGCTGAGTCCCACTTCCCATGCTTCTTGCGTTTTAGCAATATCGCGATCGCGGTCTTGAGTTTCCCACGTAAAGCCATCACCGAGAGCCTGAAAAACCAACTGCTCTTGCCACATAGAAAATACAAGTTTTTCCGCAGGTTCCCACGCGCCCTTGATAAATTGAACGATCGCCACTTTATACCCATGTCCTAGCGATCGCAATACCATTCCTAACGCAGCAGTGGTTTTGCCCTTGCCATCGCCTGTATTGATGATGATCAGCCCTTTTTCGAGGTTACGCTCGGCGACCCGCTGATGCTGAACTTCTTGACGACGCTGCATCTTGATACGGTGTTGTTCGGCGGTAAGTTCAGTCATAGGGTTCCTATAAAATTACGGCGTATATAGCACTTTTCATTTTACCTTGAGTGAGTAACCCAAAAGACGAGTGGTACATAGGCTAGCGAAGCAAGGTATATTTAGCCTTGACGCTAAAACGACTGATTATGTTTAAGAAAATCTTTTCCTTTGGTTTACTTGCGTTTGTACCGATTTCCGTAATCGGTCATTTACTAGGATGGAATTCCACGTTGGTATTTGTGACTTCAGCGATCGCCATTTTGCCCTTGGCTGGTTGGCTCAGTACGGCAACCGAAGAAATATCAGTAGTTTTAGGTCCGTCATGGGGTGGCTTGTTAAATGCAACCTTTGGCAATGCCACGGAGTTAATTATTGCGATCGTGGCTTTAAATGCAGGCTTTACTAGCGTCGTGAAAGCTAGCATTACAGGTTCGATTATTGGGAATCTATTGCTAGTAATGGGGCTATCGATGTTTCTGGGAGGACTGCGCTATAAGGAGCAGGAATTTCAACCAACCATGGCGCGATTAAATGCATCAGTCATGAATTTAGCTGTGGTTGCCATCCTGTTACCGACAGCCGCAAATTTCACATCGGTGGGCATTAGCGAAGCAATTTTGCAAAAGCTATCGATCGCTGTGGCGATCGTGCTGATTGTGGTTTATTGCCTGACGCTTCTATTCTCAATGAAAACCCATGCCTACCTCTATGATGTCGGTAAATCGGAAGCCGATGACGCAGAGATATCGGAAGGACATCCCCAACAAATCAATTTAGGACTATGGATTGCGGTTCTTTTTGGGGTGACTTTGCTAGTGGCTCTAGAATCCGAACTCTTGGTCGGAACCCTAGAAGAAGCAACGGCTCAGCTTGGTTTAACCGAGCTATTTACTGGGGTGATTTTGTTACCGATTATTGGCAATGCCGCCGAACATACAACGGCAATTACCGTAGCCATGAAGAACAAAATGGAACTTTCAGTATCAGTTGCCGTAGGATCGAGTATGCAGATCGCCCTATTTGTTGCACCTTTACTGGTGATTGTGGGTTGGTTTATGGGCAAACCAATGGATTTAAATTTCAATCCCTTTGAGTTAGTGGCGGTTGCTGTAGCAGTACTGATTGCTAATTCGATTAGTTCCGATGGGCGATCGAATTGGCTAGAAGGTTCTTTATTAGTGGCGACCTATGCAATTTTAGGCTTTGCCTTTTACTTTCAACCGATCTAAGCTTTAGCAACTAAGAAACCATTTAAGAATTACTTTCTGCGGTCAAAAACTCTAAGAGATCCCCCTCAATCCCCCTTAAAAAGGGGGAAGAATTTAATTATCCCCCCTTTTTAAGGGGGGCTGGGGGGGATCTAGTGAATTCTTAAATGGTTTCTAAAGTTGCGATCGCAAAATTAGT
>NZ_LIRE01000524.1 GCF_001402795.1 Pseudanabaena sp. 'Roaring Creek' | reverse complement strand
GGTTGAAGATACCCTATAGAAGCAGTCGTTACATAGGCAAGCACTCTAGGAAGTACTTCCTGATAAATAGGATTAGCGATCGCCAAGCCATTTTCGTTAGTACAAAGCCCTAAATCTAAAACGTAGCGAATATCATCCTGTGGCACATCTGGCAGTTCCTGCCCAGCAAGAATAGGTTGAATCACTGCTCTGACTCGATCTTCCCGTAATCTTTCGGCAAGGCTATCCAGATGCGTATCCTGCCTCTTAATCAGTATTTCCTTCGCTTGATTCACCAAGTCAGGAGTAATGGGAATAGATGGATCTTTCGTAATGTATTCCACAATTTCCTTAGCGATCGCATTGACCAACCAAGGCTGTCCCTGCGTCAAATGAAAAGCTAAATCAACCGCTTCAGGAGTAAATACTTGTCCCGTTGCATCCGTATGCTGCTGGTAGAGCTTTCTCACATCCTCAAGGGTAAAGTTACTCAAGGTAAAGGAGCGCACTTTGATATTAAAAGGGCTGGAGGTATTTAGGCGATCGCTCCCCCCAGAAGCATATTTATAATCCCGCACATCGCGCAT
>NZ_LIRE01000523.1 GCF_001402795.1 Pseudanabaena sp. 'Roaring Creek' | reverse complement strand
GGGTTTGATTTTTGTATTAACATGACTAATACAAATTCACAAAAGTGTTGTCACACTTTTGTGAATTAAAAACCAAACCCAGTAAGGCTTTTCAAAGCTGAAAAAGGCGTAGCCATTTTCAGCTTTGGTATAACGTCTCCATGAGTATTAATACAACTAAGCGATACAGCGATCCAAAAGCGAGGCAAATGTTGTTAAAATTTTCACAATTAATAATGACTGCACTCTATAAATAAATCATGGAACCTCAAGAAACTACTGACGAAGCAACCGTAGAGAATGGAGCTGAAGTTGTAGAAGTCGCTAGTGCGGCAAAACCCACCATCGAAATCCCCGTTAAGCCATTGTCCCCCAATCCTGAACCAGCAAAATCAATAACAACAAGTCTCCCACCCACCAATGACTCACTGCCAGAGAGTAACCCTCTCTGGGAACAAGTTCAGCAACTTTGGCAAGATTACTTTGGCGAAGGCAAAAAAGATAACCTGACCCTTGCGATCGCTCTCATCGCTGCCATCCCATTTCTAATTGCCACATCAGCACTCTTAGAATTCCTCAATAAACTACCTTTATTACCTGGCATCTTTGAACTGGTTGGTTTTGGTTATTCCCTGTGGTTTGTCTATCGATATCTATTACTGGCCAATAGCCGCAAAGAGCTAATTGATGGGATCGTAGCTTGGAAAAATAAGGTTTTTGGCTAAATATCTGATAAACCTTTCTGATAAATTTTTCTGGTAAATCTTTCTGATAAACACAATGCAGATAAACACAATGCAAAAGTCATATAAACATCAATAGACAGCAGGGGCTTAGTCCCCTTTGTCCGTATTTCGTTCTATTTTGTCTATATGCTGTTTGCAAGCCATTCATAGGCATAGTCATGGGCATAGAGTTTAGATGCATGGTGTTTAGATGCATGGTGTTTAGATGCATGGTGTTTAGATGCATAGTGTTTAGATACGTAGTATTTAGAGCTAGGATATTAGCAAAGTAAAGCAAAGCAAAAAATTGTTAAGCTGTTGCATAAGCAGTCTTGGGAAGTGAAGAGGTATATACGTCAAGCATGGGCAAAATTGTAGGTATTGACTTGGGTACGACAAACTCTGTGGTAGCCGTTATGGAAGGTGGCAAGCCCATAGTGATTGCAAACTCAGAAGGTAGCCGCACCACTCCCTCCGTTGTTAGCTTTACTAAGGATGGCGAACGTCTTGTCGGACAAATGGCTCGTCGGCAAGCGGTGCTAAATCCAGATAATACCTTTTATTCGGTCAAGCGTTTTATTGGACGCAAGCATAGCGAACTCTCTGCGGAGACGAAGCGAGTACCCTATACGGTCAGGCGTGACGATCAAGGCAATATTAAGTTACGCAGTTCTAGACTGGAAAAGGATTTTGCACCTGAAGAAATTTCGGCAATGGTAATTCGCAAGCTTGTCGATGAGGCAAGTCGATATTTAGGCGAACCCGTAACAGGTGCAGTGATTACGGTTCCAGCCTATTTTAATGATTCCCAAAGGCAAGCGACGAAAGATGCGGGTCGCATTGCGGGTATTGAAGTTAAACGAATTTTAAATGAACCAACGGCGGCTTCCTTAGCCTACGGCTTAGATAAAAAGTCTAACAAGAAAATTTTAGTATTCGACCTTGGTGGCGGTACGTTTGATGTGTCGGTACTGGAGGTGAGCGATGGCTTATTTGAGGTCAAAGCAACAACTGGTGATACACAATTGGGCGGCGACGATTTCGATCGCCAAATTGTCAATTACCTTGCCGAAGAATTCCTCAAATCCGATGGGGTGGATCTGCGTAAAGAGCGTCAGGCTCTCCAACGTCTGACCGAAGCTGCGGAAAAAGCCAAGATCGAGCTTTCGACGGTAGGCGTTACCGAAATTAATTTGCCCTTTATTACCGCAACGGCGGAGGGCCCTTTACATTTAGAAACCAGTTTAAAGCGATCGCAGTTTGAGCGATTGAGCGCCGATCTATTAGAGCGACTACAAATCCCCCTCGATCGCGTCTTACGGGATGCCCAAGTCAGCCCTCGCCAGATCGATGAAGTCGTGTTAGTCGGTGGCTCCACAAGGATTCCTGCGGTACAGGAAATGGTAGAACGAGCGATCGGCAAGCCGCCGAGTCAGAGTGTAAATCCCGATGAAGTCGTAGCGATCGGGGCAGTGATTCAAGCGGCGATTTTATCTGGAGAAATTAAGGATGTATTACTGCTAGATGTCACGCCTTTATCTTTGGGTGTCGAAACTTCAGGGGGTGTAGTCAAACGCTTAATTCCTAGAAATACGACGATTCCCTGTCGCAAGATGGAATTATTTACGACTGCCGAAGACAATCAAACCTCCGTAGAAATCCATGTGATTCAGGGAGAGCGCGATCTCGCTGAATATAACAAGTCCCTAGGACGCTTTAAGCTCAGTGGGCTCGATCCCCAGCCCCGTGGGATGGCGCAGGTTGATGTGACCTTCGATCTTAATACCGATGGAATTTTGGCGGTAACCGCTTGCGATCGCCGTACGGGTGTCGAGCGTCGAGTCACGATCAAGGGGGCTTCCACCCTAGACGAAAAAGAAGTACAACGGATGGTTACCGAAGCGGAGCAGTTTGCCGATCGCGATCGCACCAAACGCGAACGCATTGAAAAATTAAATCGGGCAGATAATCTTGCCGTAGGTGCAGAGCGGCAGTTAAAGGAATTAGCCCTTAACTATGGCTACAAACTAAGTTATGAACGTCGCAAACAAATTGAGGGATCAATTAAAAAACTCAGGGATGCGATCGGCAAAGAGGACGATGCCCTGATCGATCGCGCTCAGTCAGAGCTACAAGAAGCGCTCTATGCCCTATCGAGCGAACTCTATGCCGAAGAAGAAGAATACTTCGACGATGACGATGACGATCTATTTAGTGGCATCCTCGAAAGTATTGGCAGTTTTGCCAGTCGCAATAAACGGGGTAAGGATGAAGACGATCGCCGCCGTCCTAATACTAGGGTTTCCTACGATGACGATGATGATTGGATGTAAGCCAAGTGTATCAGGGCAAACCCACAAGAGAGATATGGCGCTTCGCGCCATATCTCTCTTGTGGGTTTATACCAATTCACGAAAGTGTGACAACACTTTTGTGAATTATAGATAATTTAAATAAAAACTACAGCTTCGACTTCGCTCAGCTAGCTTACACCGAGGGCTGAGCGAAGTCGAAGCCCGTCTACAAGTTATTTAAAACAACTATA
>NZ_LIRE01000522.1 GCF_001402795.1 Pseudanabaena sp. 'Roaring Creek' | reverse complement strand
CGGGTATCTGTCCAAGGACGATCGCCACTACGGCGATCGCTGGGATCTTCGGGTAATCCCCCACGACCTGTGGAGACAAAGCGACTATTGCCATAGGTTCGACAACCTTGGGCAATGCGCTGGCTCGGATCGTCGATATTGCTGGGCAGTTGAATCAATCCAGCGGTCGGGGTAAAAGCGAGGTTACTGATATTCACCGTGCCACTCAATCCAAATTGCGAACTTGCTGTGATGTCATTTTCTGAGGTCAATTGCGGACGAAATTTCAATCCAAATAGACCCTGCGTAGTGATATTGATATTCCCACCTGCTCCACGTATCGCATTCGCAATAATGTCACTGTTCTCTATTCCTAAAATCACAGGGGAATTAATACTAATATTGCCGCCATTGCCCGATCCCCCCGCTTCAGCGCTGATGAGACTACCATGACGCATCAATAGGAGATCGCGAACTTGCAGGTTAATATTGCCACCTTCACCAACTTTGGTGGAAGCAGAGAGACGACCATTATCGAGTTGGATGGTATTCGCATTAATTGAAAGCATACCAGCGTCCCCAAGAACCTGATTCTCCGCAATCACAGTTCCTCCATTGCGAACTATTAAAGTTGGCGTATTAATTGTGATATTGCCTGAATCGGCATGGGAATTCGGATTGTTAGTCAATACAAATGTACGCGCCACCGCACCTATGTAACTTGGGTTTTGGCTATCTTTCACTCCACTGACATCGATTGACTCAGACGCATCGATCGTGAGATTACCCGCACTTCCAGTACTCACCGTAGAGACTGAAACCAGTCCACCATCTTGAATTGATAATGTGCGCGTATCGAGCTGAAGATTTCCTGCATGACCAGAACTAAAAGTATTTGCGGATAGGAGGCTAATGATTGTCGAATTATTAGGCAGGGCATCCAAACTCGACACCATCACGCTATCAGCAATGACATTGACATTGCCACCAGTCCCCTTACTAAAGGTTCTCGTGCCAACATTCCCACCGCCAAAAATAGTCAGTTTATCAGTAGATAGAGATAAATCTCCACCCTGACCAGCGCCAAAGGTAGCAGCGATCAGCACCCCAAATATCGGATTAAGAGCAGGATTACCAGGTTGAGTCCCACCTACGCCTACTTCCTTCGCTTTAACGTTTATATTGCCACCTTGGGCATTACTGAAGGTGCGATCCATCACGATTGCCCCTTTATCAATCATCAGTTGGGGGGTAGTAATAAAAATATTGCCCACTCCTCCAGCAGCCGTAGTTTCATTCACCACACCACTAGAACTGAGAAAATCTGAAGACATCCCAATTACTTGTAAGGATTCTGTGGCATTGATCGTAATATCGCCTGCCTTTTGATTGCCGATGTTTTGGACAACTGCGATCGAACCACCACTGAGATTAACCTGTTTCCCCTGCATTTGAATTGAACCAGGACTAGTGCCACGAGATGCTACTAAGGCGCGTTGACTCATCTGAATATTGCCAAAACTAGTGGCATTGGGATATGCGAATGTCAATCCTTGCGACGTTGCATCGATCTTAACGCTGCCTCCCGTGACACTTCCCAATTCAATTCGCCCACCTAAAGCGGAAATCACACCCCCATCCAGAGAGAGATTTCCACCAACTAAAGCCAGTGTTTGACCAGATTGAACCTGTAAACCGCTTAAATTTAGATTAGTCAGATTGGAAACGGATGATGCGCCATTTAACTTAGAGTTACCCCCATTTCCCTGTACGGTGATATTTCCCGAATTGCTTCCCATATTTAAACCAATTGGCGATGCGACTGTCAGCAGCGGATTAGAAGTGCTGTCGCTAGCAATAAATTCCACCCCATCCACAAATTTGATACTATTTGCTGTCGTACCAACAAAGGATCCGCCAATATTTAATCTGGCATTGGAACCAAAAATAATTCCATTGGGATTGAGCAAAAACAAACTCACAGGATTATTGTTATTAATGGTCTGAATTAAGCCATCAATATTGGAAACACTTCCTCCCGTTACCCGACTAAAAATCGTCGTAATATTCGGTGTGTTTACTAGATTGAAAGTTGCCGAACCTCCCGTCGGTACTGAGAATTGACTAAAACTATGGAATAAATTTGCTCCATTATTGGGCTGATTGCCATTGGTAATCGTAAAGTTGAGATTGTCTGGACTG
>NZ_LIRE01000049.1 GCF_001402795.1 Pseudanabaena sp. 'Roaring Creek' | reverse complement strand
TATAGTTGTTTTAAATAACTTGTAGACGGGCTTCGACTTCGCTCAGCCCTCGGTGTAAGCTAGCTGAGCGAAGTCGAAGCTGTAGTTTTTATTTGAATTATCTATAAGAAATTGCTACACCATTTCTTAACTTGGTATAGAACCCAATAAGAGAAGGTTTGCGCTCAGCGCCAACTTTCTCTTATTGGGTTTTGATATTTGACCTAACGCAGATGACAGCTTTATCGACTGAACTAGACCGTTGCTGCAGCAGTGCGCTTGCGTCTACCCGTACTCGTAGTAGTTGCGACCGCTGTCACCTCAGAAGCATTGGCGGCAGTGCCATTACCATTACTTCCATTTTCAACCTTCGGAATCACCTTAACAGCACCTGATTTTAAGGTTACGCCCAGAGCATTAGGCTTAGCGGCTGGGGCAGGAGCCGACTGAGTAGAATTTGGAGGAGTTTGCAATAGGAAGACAATCATAGGCTTACTTTGCATTTGTTGGCGGAGGACGCGGGTGAGATCGCGTTCAAGTTGACCGCGTAAACCAGTCCAATCAACTTCAAGAGAGCCGACATTTCGGGCAAAGTTACCCCAGCAATTGGCTAAGGAGTTATCGATCGCCTTGGCAACAGCCGCAATAATCTGCGAACGTTCCATTGGTAACACTACGCCGCTTAGTTGAATATCGGGAGTCGTAGCCAGTTTGCCATCAAAGCCTACGGATACAGCGATCGTGAAAATGCCATCTCCAGACAACTGCTGACGATCGCGCAATACATCACCCTTCACCATCCCATCACGGGAAGAATCGACCAGTTCAACACCAGAAGGAACCTTATCGACAATCTTCATGTAGTCTTGGCAAACCTCGACCACATCACCATTTTCGGCGATCACAATATTTTCCTTAGGAATTCCCATATTCTCTGCCATCTTGGCGTGCTGCTTGAGCATTCTCAATTCACCATGGGCGGGGAAGAAGAACTTCGGACGGACTAGAGCTAACATCATTTTATGCTCTTCTTGAGATCCATGTCCTGAAACGTGAATGCCCTTATCTTTGCCGTAAATCACATCGGCACCGAGAGCAATTAATCTATCGATGGTGCGTACTACAGGAATAGTATTTCCGGGAATCGGATTGGCTGAGAAAATGATCGTGTCACCTTGGCGGACTTCCAATTGTTTGTGACTGCTATTGGACATGCGGGTTAGCGCCGACATCGGTTCGCCCTGAGAACCTGTAGTCAAAATCAAAATTTGATCGTCGCGATAATGGCGCAAATTTTGGAGGGGTTGGAAGAGATCGTCGCGGCATTTGATATAGCCGAGGTTACGGGCATGGGCAATAACATTTAACATCGATCGCCCAACGACACCTACGACACGACCTTGCTTGTCGGCAATATCTAAAATCATGTTCACGCGATGGACTGAAGAAGCAAAGGTAGTAATAATCACCCGTCCTTTAGCCATCATGATATATTTTTCGAGATTGGGATATACAGCCCGTTCGGAGGGAGTAATGCCGGGAAGTTCGGCGTTTGTCGAATCGCTAATGAGAGCTAGTACACCTTTTTCGCCATGCTCTGCTAATCGATGCAGATCAAAGAATTCTCCATCAACGGGAGTATGGTCGATTTTGAAATCCCCAGAATGGATGACTACACCCGCAGGGGTATTGATGGCGATCGAGAAACTATCAGCGATCGAGTGGGTATTGCGAATGAATTCGACAAAGAAGCTCGTACCCACGCGGACAACATCACGCGGCATCACGCGGCGGAGTTCTGTACGGTTTAATACGCCAGCTTCACGCAGCTTGTCTTCCAGCAAAGCCATGGCTAAACGGGGACCATAAATAACGGGAATTTCAAACTGTTTCAAATGGAAAGAAATTGCCCCAATATGATCTTCATGCCCGTGGGTAACAATCATGCCTTTGATCTTATGCTTGTTTTCGCGCAAGTAAGTCATATCTGGCAATACAACATTCACTCCAGGCATCATGTTGTCAGGGAATGACAACCCACCATCAAGGAGCATAATTTCGTCGTTATATTCAAACACCCATGTATTTTTGCCAATTTCATGAAGTCCGCCAAGGGCGATAATTTTCAATGCTGGAGCGTTAGATGTAGTCATAGGTTGATTTTTGGTAAATAAAGTGAATAAATTTATAGGAGGTTGTAGGCGAGAATGGCAATTTTGAATTGCGAAAACAATTCAGCATCTTGCTTTAATGGAAACTGAGGATCTTGTCCGTTCTTGTCTCGTTCTTGTCTTCTTGTCTATGGATGCGCTAATAGAGATGCGCTAACGGCTTTGGATAAAACGACCAGAACATTTATAGAAAGATGTAATCTCCCCCACAAGTTCGCTCTAAGTTGCGATGTATATTTTGGTCAAAATCCCGATACAGACTGCTGGAATATGTCTTTGGATATAAAACTTGAATGATCTTGTAAAAGCAATTGGATAACTAGCCCTTACAACTAGGTAAGAATGCCAATCTCCTTTAATACAGACTTCAATTTAGCTTCGAGATCGGCATTACCCATCACTAGAGGCGATCGCACCACGCCCGTATCTAATCCCATCAGTCGCAAAGCGATCTTGAGGGGAATCGGATTGCTAGTCAAGAACAAAGCCTTAAACAAAGGAAAAAGCTGAAGGTGAATTTGCAATGCTTCGTTAACTTTACCGACGGCAAAGGATTCCATCATTGCTTGTAGTTGCTTGCCAACTAGATGTGAAGCCACGCTGACCACTCCCTTTGCACCCACAGCCATCAATGGCAATGTGAGAGAGTCATCACCCGAATAGATCGCAAAATCGGCTGGTGTGAGAGCGCGAATTTGACTAGCTTGATCTAAATCACCCGTTGCTTCCTTAATTCCGATAATACTGGGAATTTCAGCTAGCTTAGCAACGGTCTCAGGCTCTAATTTACAACCTGTACGACTAGGAACATTATAGAGAAGCATCGGTAGTTCGGGGGCAGCTTCAGCGATCGCTCGAAAATGTTGATATAGTCCCTCTTGCGGAGGCTTGTTGTAATACGGTGTTACTTGCAGTGTACCATCTAATCCGAGATGTGCAGCCTTTTGGGTAGCAGATATTGCCTCAGAAGTAGAATTCGATCCTGTACCAGCCATGATTTTCGCTTTGCCAGCGATCGCCTGTTGTAGCACCGAAAACAGTTTATACTCCTCATCCCAACTTAATGTTGGTGATTCGCCTGTGGTACCGCACACCACAATTGTGTCAGTTCCCGTCTCAACTAGGTGTAAGGCAAGCTGTTCGGCTTTCCCATAGTCAACATTCCCTTCTAAGTCAAAGGGAGTAATCATTGCCGTTAGTAAACGTCCGAAATCAATTTCACTCATACATACTCAGTAAATAGAAGCTTGCTAGCCAAATAAATATCGCTAAGGAACGCTATGGCATATACCGCTATGCAATATTTAAGTAGATTTAATTAGAGGAGATCCTTGGCAATCAGGAGTTCCGCGATTTGGACGGCATTTAGCGCGGCTCCTTTACGAATTTGATCGCCACACAACCATAATTCCAAACCATTAGGGTGCGAGATATCTTGACGAATTCGACCTACTAGTACGTCATCTTTGCCACTAGCATCGATCGGCATGGGGAAATAATTTTTACTAAAGTCTTCAACTAACCTTACCCCTGCGGCCGTTGCCAGAATCTCCCTAGCTTTATCGGGATGAAAAGGATGAGAAAACTCTAGATTAATTGCTTCGGAATGAGCTCGCAATACGGGAACCCGTACACAGGTTGCAGAAATCCGAATATCGCGATCGCCAAATATTTTGCGAGTCTCGTTCACCATTTTCATTTCTTCCTCACAGTAGGAATTTTCAGTCATTGGTGAATTATGGGGGAATAGGTTAAAAGCCAAGGGATAGGGTAAAACTTCGGGGACAGCGGTTTCTCCGTTAAGAATTGCTTGTGACTGTACTTTTACTTCTTCCATTGCCCTTGCCCCTGCCCCACTAGCCGACTGGTAAGTTGCGGCGACAATGCGTTGGATGGGTTGAACTTGATGCAAAGGATAAATTGCTACTGTCATCAGAATGGTGGTGCAGTTAGGATTAGCAATAATGCCTTTATGCTGAGTCACAGCCTCAGGATTAACTTCTGGAACGATCAAGGGCACATTGGGATGCATCCTAAAGGCACTGGAGTTATCAATGGATATTGCCCCTGCTTTAGCCGCTATTGGCAACCACTGCTTGGATATGCTACCGCCTGCGGAGGCAAGGACAATATCGACATCATCAAAGGAAGACTCCGTAACAGCTTCGATCATTAATTCTCTGTCAGCAAACTTAACTGACTTACCCGCTGATCGCTCTGAGGCTAACAGTTTTAACTTGCCCAAGGGAAAATTTCTTTCTTCTAGCAATGCTAAAAGCTCTGTACCAACTGCACCTGTTGCTCCGAGAATGGCAACGTTATATGTTCTACTCAATGAACCTCCGAAATAAAAACATCAAAATTAGGGGAAACTTTTGCTAAAACCGTGTAATGACTTATGTATAGTTTCATCATTCACTTGTAGCGTAATTACATACTAACAAACTTTCAAGCTATTGAGAACTTTTTTGATTAGGGGCCAGTAAAAATTGCATCTTCAACATCTTGACGACTGAGCGAATAGGGAAAAGCCCGTTGAATTTCTTTGCCCCCGTAAGCGTCTTGAATATAACGCACACGAATATCTTCAACATCCATCACAATTTCTGCTTGCCATGAGGAGCGGTTAACTCGCCAGACATTAGGGTTTGACTGATCTTGATAGCATCCTTGCTCGTCTAACCATGCTTCAAGGGCAGGCAAAGGATGATTGTAAAGGGGTGTAGAGGGGGAGGGAAGCGCCATAGGTGACGAGGAGAGGATAGGAAATTATGGTAGGTAGAGCCAAAAAATTGATAGGGGCGCGATCGCTTCGGGGAAAAGTCGATCTCCACGCAGCAAGGCGACTAAAAAAACTAGCACTAAACAAGCAACTAGCGTAGCACCAATTAACAAGAGTGCAAATAGTTCGCCGCCAGATAATGGACGTTCGCTAGGTAAACCGTCATCATCAATAGTTTGCAGGTTTTTGGGGGTTCGGCTTTGAGCTTTGCTGGCTGTGGCATTGGTCGATACTTGTTTTTTTATGGTCGTGTTTTCTATGCTCGCGTATTGAAATCTTGAAAATTGAATGCGGCGATCGTAGTTTTGGCGGCGATCGGCATTGCTAAGAGTCGCATAGGCTTCATTGATCTGGCGAAAGCTCTCAATAGCCTCATCCTTTGGCAGTTGAGTTGTATCGGGATGATAGAGTTTACTCAGATCGCGATAGGCGCGGCGAATATCGATCTCACTCGCCCAAGGGTTAACGCCAAGGATTGCATAGTAGGTTTTGGACATGGTTTTAAGATATAGCGCAAGCTGCGCATTTGCTACGGGATTTTTGGGTTTATATCGGTTATATCTTAGTTGCACTTATTTAGTTGCACTTACTTTAGTTGCACTTATTTAGTTGCACTTATTTTAAAAAGCTGCACTCATAAGTGCAGCTTTTTAAAATAAGTGCAGATTTTGAGTTGCTATCAAAACAGAAAAAATCACCTTACAGAACTTGCCTATCAGAATTCACAAATTTGCATAACGATTTTGATGCTTCCTCTAATCATGGGAGTATATTTACTTCTGTAGGTAGCACAATGCCAAGCTTTGTGTAAATTGCCCATGTTCACTTTCTTAGTTGTGCTATTTTCATGCCTTGGACTCGCATTATCAGTGCTTTATTAGTAATTCCCCTCGTACTCGCGGCGATCGCCTTCGGTGGTTGGGCATTTACAGCAGCATTCACACTGCTGGTTGTTTTTGGTGAGATGGAATATTTTGCATTGGTAAGAGCCAAGGAAATCGTTCCTGCTAGCAAAATTACCATCTCTGTCAGTTTAGCATTGCTTATAGTTTCGCAATTGAGAGTAGAGCTTGCGGATGCGGTGATCCCAATTGCAGGCACTTTTATTTGCTTTTATTTGCTGTTTCAGCCTCGCATTGCCACAATTTCCGATATTTCCGCATCGATTTTGGGTCTGTTTTATGGCGGCTATCTACCAAGTTTTTGGATCAGAATTAGAGGTCTTGGTGATGGTAATGCCTTTATAGTGAGCGATCGCCTCCAGCAGTTTGACCTTTTTAACCATTTACGTGACCTTGATGGACTGTCATGGTTGAGGATTACTTTTCCCGTATCCGATGGTTGTATCTACGTGCTAATGGCATTTTGCTGTATCTGGGCTTCCGATGTCGGAGCCTATATATTTGGCAAAGTTTTCGGACGCACCCGCCTTTCTGACATTAGTCCAAAGAAGACCGTAGAAGGAGCGATCGCAGGTTTGATCTGTTGCTGCGTGACCGCAATTATCTGGGCTTTTAGTTTGGGATGGGCGCAGTGGTGGTTATCTGGAGCGATTTTAGGTCTATTAATTGGGATCGCTGGCTTACTGGGCGATCTGACCGAATCAATGATGAAAAGGGATGCGGGAGTCAAAGATTCGGGGCAAATTATGCCAGGTCATGGTGGCATTCTTGATCGTGCTGACAGTTATGTGTTCACTGCCCCACTGGTGTATTACTTCATTACCTTGGTATTGCCACTCGTTCATTAATGTAGCTGTCGCCAAATGTACTGCCAAATGTACTAGGACATAAAACCCAAGAATTAATTGGCGGCGCGAAGCGCCGCCAATTAATTCTTGGGTTTTGAT
>NZ_LIRE01000521.1 GCF_001402795.1 Pseudanabaena sp. 'Roaring Creek' | reverse complement strand
CGTGACCCTCACCAATAGCACTGTCTCGGGTAATACGGTTAATGCTTTTGGTGGTGGGATTTATGGCAATGGAGCCGTGACGCTCACCAATAGCACTATCTCTGGTAATACGGCGCTTAATGGTGGTGGGATTTATAGCAATGGAGCCGTGACCCTCACCAATAGCACCGTCTCTGGTAATACAGCTAAAGCTAATGGTGGTGGGATTTATGGCAATGGAACCATGATGCTCACCAATAGCACTGTCTCTGGTAATACGGCTACTAATGGTAATGGTGGTGGGATTTTTGACATTAGCACCGTGACGCTCACCAATAGCACTATCTCTGGTAATACGGCAAAGTTAAATGGTGGTGGGATTTATGGCAATGGAACCATGACGCTCACCAATAGCATTGTCTCTGGTAATACGTCGGATTCTAATGGTGGTGGGATTTATGGCAGTGGAGTCGTGACCCTTACCAATAGCACTGTCTCTGGTAATACGGCGGTTAATAATGGTGGTGGAATTTATGACATTAGCGCCGTGACGCTCACCAATAGCACTGTCTCTGGTAATACGGCTGCTGCTGATGGTGGTGGGATTTGGGGCAGTAACGGAGGCACGATCGCCAATAGCACCATTACCAACAACACTGCCGATGCCGATAACAATGGCACAGGTAATGGTGGTGGGATTTTTCGTAATAGCAGCACATTCACGATTAGAAACTCAATTATTGCAGGTAACTTTGACCTAGGATTGCAAGCTCCTGACTTGGCTAGTAATACCGCAGGAGTAGGTTTTGCTAATGGCGGCAATAATTTAATCGGTGCAAATGATGGCTTTGCCGCAACATTTCCCACTAGCTCCCTCATCGGCACGATCGCAAATCCCATCAATCCGCAACTAGCACCCCTTGGCAACTATGGCGGCACAACCCAAACCCATGCTCTCTTGCCCAATAGCCCAGCCCTAGATGCAGGGAATAATGCTAATGCCCCAGTAGGTAACGATCAACGGGGCGCAACCCGCATTTTTGGTGGCACTGTCGATATTGGTGCATTTGAATCTCAAGGCTTTAGTCTCACCCCATTAGCTAACTCCACACCCCAAAGTACCAATATCAACACCAGTTTTGCTCAGCTTCTAGGCGTGCAAGTCACCGAGAACTTCGTGAATAGCACCATTCCCGCATCAAATATTCTCGTTACCTTTGCGCCACCATCTAGCAGTGCCAGTGGCTCATTTGTTGGTAATGCCAGCGTATTAACCAATAATCTTGGTATTGCCGTAGCTCCTACATTTACCGCAAATGGAGTTTCAGGCAGTTATACTGTGGCAGCGACAGCAACTGGACTCACTCCTGCATCCTTTTCACTGACTAATGCAGCCAATAAAGTTGATGGATTTGGTGGTGTATTTCCTAGCCGTGAGGATTTAGAAGGACTCGCTCCCAGATTAGACGAGCAAGCTCTAGAAGTGAGTTTCTCACAAGTGCTATGCCTTGATTCATCTCTCGCCAATGCTCAGAATACTTCCATTCCAATTTGCAAAAAATAGAATGTATAGTCGTTTTAAATAACTTGTAGACGGGCTTCGACTTCGCTCAGCCCTCG
>NZ_LIRE01000520.1 GCF_001402795.1 Pseudanabaena sp. 'Roaring Creek' | reverse complement strand
CACAAGCCTTTGAATGGTTCGTGTGGAAATTTATAGGCTTCACAATCACATACTAATTTTGTACTTAGTTTGACTGATATGTAAACTGTCATGGCTAAAACCACTCGTCATAGTCTGGTAATCGGGTACATAACCTGACTGCTTCGTTGACCATTGCCCGATGGACTCCTCTCATTCTGCTTTTTCCTGATTCAATTCGTTCTTTGAGCCAGTCTTCAAACGAAACGGTTATTCTTTCAGAAAATTCTTGTACTGTTGCTAATGTTGTTTCGACTTGATGCTCGATCCATTGCATTGATGCTTCTATGGTTGGTTTTGCCCTTTGGCAATGTAGATCTACTGGTTCTGCTTCTAGCCTTGTTAAAAATGCATTCCACCAAAGGAGCTGCATATCTTCTTCATCCCTAAAGTCTATGGCGGAGGTCACTAAGTTGGCGATCGCTTTGGGGAAGTTCTCCGCGGAGAGTAAGTACTCGATCAGGTTTTTGGTGTAGTCGTCTTTATACTCAACCTCCAAACGGTATGCATCTATCTCGCCGTGACTTTCGGCAGATTTGTTGTAGAAGCGGGTTAGTTTGTTGCCGTTGCGTCTGCCCATGTACACGGTGAAGCCTTGTTCTTCTTCTGAACTCTCAAAGTTTTCGATGAAGCTCATTTTTCTGAAGCCTTGATGCTGTCGCTGTTGATAGGCGGTTTTAAAGTATTGGGGCTTTAAGGATTTGCTGTAGTCGTCTACGGCTAGGTCTATTCTCGTAAATCTTGTCTGGTTGGCTATTA
>NZ_LIRE01000519.1 GCF_001402795.1 Pseudanabaena sp. 'Roaring Creek' | reverse complement strand
TAGGACAAAAAACAAAACCCAGAAGAGTGTTGCGGCGCAAAGCGCCGCAACACTCTTCTGGGTTTTATGTCTTAACTTATTTGGCTATAGCGATATTTCAAGGCTCAAAATGGCGTAGCCATTTTGAGCCTTGAAATATCGTTGAAATTGGTTAGTTTTTGCGATAATAGCTCTAGAGAATCTCGACAAGTTACCCCTTGAGAAAATGTGCTAAACACCATACTTAGAGGACATTACAAAATCATTAGTCACCTTGGTGGCGGCGGTTTTGGGCAAACCTACTTGGCTGAAGACATTGATTTACCTAAACATCCTATCTGTGTGGTCAAGCAACTCAAGCCCACCTCAAAAGAGCCGTTCCTCTTAGAAACATCCAAACGCCTCTTCGATCAAGAGGCAGAAGTTCTTTATTCCTTGGGTACTCACGATCGCATTCCACGTTTGCTCGCCCACTTTCAAGAAGGTGAAGAATTTTATTTAGTCCAAGAATTTGCTGATGGCAAAGATCTTACTCAAGAACTGGGTAAGGGGATCAGACTGCCAGAATCTATGGCGATCACTTTACTTAAAGAGGTTTTAGAAATTCTAGTTTTCGTTCACGGTCATGGCGTAGTTCATCGGGATATCAAACCAGCTAATCTCATTAGGCGGAAATCCGATCGCAAAATTGTACTCATCGATTTTGGGGCAGTTAAAGAAATTGGTGGTCTTGTAGTTGATTCGCAAGGTAACACGAATTTAACGATCTCCATCGGCTCTCCAGGCTATATGCCCACCGAGCAGCTCAATGGCAAACCTCGATTTTGTAGCGATATTTATGCAGTCGGGATGCTGGGCATCCAAGCCATCACGGGCGGCGAACCCAGACTATTTCCTGAAAATCCTGATACTGCCGAACTGTTATGGCGCGATCGCCTGCCCGAAGGTGTTTATTCAAGCGAGTTTCTCGACCTTCTCGATCAAATGGTGCGCTACGATTTCCGCCAGCGCTATCAGTCAGCATCGGAAGTACTCGAAGCGATCGCCCAACTACCGAGCGTCACCAATCATGAGTTAAATACCGTAGTAAGCAGTGCTACTCAACAGCAACCAATAGCAACTCTTCAAAGCAATCCTTCAGACGATCCTTTAAGCAATCCTCCACCGTCTCTCCCGTCCTCACTTTGGACAAATCCCTTCATTATTGCTGGAGGCATAATTGGTATTTTATCGATTTCTTTTGTAGCATTTTCCCAGTTACCCAAGCCCAGCCCAGCCCCATTGACCAGCTTGCCAAAGCCCCCAACTTCTCCCGAATCTCTAATTCCACCCCAGCTTTCAGCACCTATAATCCCAGCATTACCATCGTCTAGCGCCTCAGAAAGTCCTACTCGTAATTCACCCGATGAAAAGTTGATTCAAGAATCAAGAATTCTCGCTACCCTCGGTAAATACTCCGAAGCGCTCAGCAAGACCGAAGCCGCAATCAAGTTAGATCCCAAAAATCCCAATGCTTGGGAGGCAAAGGGGCGAGTCCTTAGTAGATTGCATCGTGATGAGGAAGCGATCGCCGCTTTTGATAAAACCATCGAATTAAGACCTAATTCACCGATGGCAAAACAATTTCGCGATGCCTTGCAGTCAGCTAATCCCAAACTCAAACCGAAAAAAACATAGATTTAAGTACCTACTGCTATATAACTGAGTATGAGAGACTTCGACTTCTTTTGAAAACTGAAAAACAATCCCAGTAAGTTTTTTAAGCTTTTATCTTCCTACGGTAAAATGAAAGCCGCTATAGGAGGAATACGTAGGAAGTGAAGCATATTAATATGCAATTTACCGCAATTGTCGATCAAACGAACCCCAAGAGAATTTTTGAAAGTGCTGCTCTGCAAGGATTTTAAAAATTCTCTTGGTTTGGATTTGAGCGCAAAGCGCTGTAATATGCGATTTAATATACAATCATGGAAATTTATGGAAATATGCTTACTTATTCGCAAGTAGAACAGGCTTTAATCAAACTTGGATATGCTCCTGATTTCGATCATCCTTCCCATACCAAACTCACCGCTTTAATTCCGATCGATGGATATCAGTCCCCAGTCGTATTGGAATTTCGTGAAGGATGGAAAAGTGAGTTTGGAGATGTGGCGCAATTATTACAGGTTGAGTGGCTGATGGATGATCGGGAAAGTGTTTTGATTCTGGATGCTAATTCTCTTGAGGCGGTAGATGATACCCCTACAATTTTGGTCGAGGAAAAAATTATGCTGCGAGAAACCTTCGATCGCATTTTAGAAGCAATCTCCAGTGACGCAATCTCTAGTTCGTAAGCTGAATTATGGCTATTAATTATGGCTAAGGCAATTCCTGACAAGTGTAAACGCTGTGCGATGCTTTCCGCTCATCAAGCGCAAGAATTACATGGAGGCGATTGCTGGGATCCTACGGTTTGCTATAGCCGTCGCTCCTATGCTCGCCATCGCGATCGCCGCAATCTCATCCGCGCACGCAAACGCTCAGCCTCGATCCCTGAGTTAGTAGTCAATACTGAGGATTTTGCGAAGATATATTGGGCGGTATTGGTGGTTTATCGTGCAGCGGGAGCCTCAACCCCAATCCATGCGATCGCGGCGCAAGTATGGCAGGGGCAAGACAAGTTTGCAGCGATCGCCCCAATTCATTGTGCAGGCATGACGGCTTCTCAAGTTCATACCTATATCAAAAAAGTGTTGGACTTATTGGATTCCCATTATCAAATCAAGAAGTTTGTCAGCCAAGAGCGGCTCGATCCTTGGCTTTGTCCCCTGCGTCCCTGTCCTTGTTATCCTCTTTGAAAATCAGACAGTTATCGTCACCCCCTAGCCGATCGCCTAGTGAAACTATTATCAACCGATGAAGTATAGTCGTTTTAAATAACTTGTAGACGGGCTTCGACTTCGCTCAGCCCTCGGTGTAAG
>NZ_LIRE01000518.1 GCF_001402795.1 Pseudanabaena sp. 'Roaring Creek' | reverse complement strand
CTGTTCCAGTTACCTTAGAACTGTTTAATTGCAAACGACAGTGCGGGGAACTAGCACGCATTCCGAGGTGTCGTGACCTAAATAACGTAGTCAGTTAAGACTTTGGCTGGTCAGCACGGCTCCTAGCTTTTGGCTAGAAGCCCCGTCACTTCAGTGCGGGGTTGCTGACTTAATCGCAGTTATCTCTACCAAATTATAAGCCTTAGCGATCGCCTCATTGACGAGAACGACCTCATCCTCGATGGTAACTTGGACAGTTTTTGTCCAAGAGCAGTCGGCAGGAAGCCAGTCGCAACGGCGAGGACTTTTTAGCTTTTGAAAAGTGAGAATGTCAGCGCAGACTTCGGTGTTGTCGAAACTCTTGAACGTTGTATCAGTCAGGGGTGTGATATCGATAAGCTCAGCTCCTCTAGCCAGCCAATCACGAAACGAAGCATCGCGATTGTCCATTGCAAAGGAACTGGTGACAATCATTACTAAACCACCTGGACGAACTAACGCCAAGTTTTTGGCAAGAAAGTAATTGTGGATACTAAGCCCACCATTACTATAAACATCGTCATCGTAGACTTTTACATCTCCGAAGGGTACATTACCGATCGCCAAATCGAAATAACCTTTCGGACACTTAAAATCCCGAAAATCGACATTGGCTATATTGGCTTCTGGGTAAAGCGCTTGGCAAACCTTTGCGGGAGTAGGATCGATTTCAACTCCCCATAGTTCGCAGGGGTCATCAAATTTGGGCATAGCCCCAAAGAAATGCCCTGCACCACAACCCGACTCAATGATCCGCCCCCCATTGAATCCCGTTAGCTTTGCCATTTGCCACATGTATCGAATCACATCAAAGGAAGTATGGAAAGCCCATAGTGTTCCAGTCTTTGCGAATTCCATTTCCTGTTCAGAAAGCAGGGATTCAAATTCAGTGCGGAGGTCGGGATACTTATTTTGGTTCCAGATAATATCTTTAATAGATCCCCATCCCGAAAGCATGGCAATAAGTTCGGGGTCCGGAGATACACTACGGGATGATTTAATTGCGGCGATCGTTGCTGCAACACGTTCCTTGGGCGTTGACTTAAGAAAATGTTTCTCGACTGCGGGCGATATTTTGTACATAAAATTCTCTCGTTTGTTGAAATTGATTGAAAAAAAAGAAACAGCAGTAGAAGAATCTACTGCTGTTTCTTTGTAAGATTAGGCGATCGCTTGTTATCATGAGCCATTTTTATTTCGCCATTAGCTCTCCTGCTGCACATTCTAAGTCAATGCTTGAGAAATATAAAAGCGTCGAGATTCGGGAATATCATTAGGTAAAGCTGCAATACCCGCAACTTGGCTAGAGTCCATTTCCTTAAATATCACTCCATCCATTGCTGCATATTCAATAGCTTGAGATTCGGTTCCATATCCCCACA
The DNA here is from genome assembly GCF_001402795.1 of Pseudanabaena sp. 'Roaring Creek'. Taxonomy (GTDB): domain Bacteria; phylum Cyanobacteriota; class Cyanobacteriia; order Pseudanabaenales; family Pseudanabaenaceae; genus Pseudanabaena. Next base: position 6,874 of record NZ_LIRE01000518.1, on the reverse strand, counting down.
TGGGGAAAGCCTTGTCTTGTTTTGTTGGATCGTCAAATCTAAACCAATTTTCAACCGATGCTGCTTTGTTGGGTAATACTCGAAGCAATTTTTCGACGCTATCAACTCCAGTGCGGACAGATACCTCAACAGCATCAAGAGTGCCTTCCCCATCATCATCAGGATTGGCGATCGTGGCAAAGTTGCTGGAAAGTGTATCCAAGACATCAACTACCAACCAATATAATTTTCCGTCAATGTATATGGGGACACATTCAGCGTCCGAGATAAGAACTTCTGGAACAGATTTCAGATCCTCAGAAGTGCCTAATGTTATTAGAATAGTTCCGTGTAATGGATGCATAATATTTTTAATTAGATTGTGAATAGTGATGCGATCGCTTAGTACCCTCGCGATTTTTCTAAACGGTAAATGATGCTTGAATTGCAGCATATTTTTCTTCGCTAAACTTGCTGAACCATACTCCTTTTTGGAAGGTGCGGCGAAAGCCAAAGCTGACAAGTTTATTCAGGTTTTCAGAAGAGGGCTTATTTAGAAAGACCTCAATTCCATCCTTTTCTTGATTGTGGACAACCCTAATCCCATCCTCTTGAATTGATTCGGGATTGGTGGGTGATATCTCTAAAGGCTCCAGATCCTGAATGGGTTCGGGGTTGGGGGACACTTCATCCTCAATAGGATCGGGTAACTTACGGGGGAATCCGTATTTACCTAAGTAATATAGAAAATCTCTATTTTGCGGCGACAAGGAAATATCGATTGATATCATCTTGCAATCGCTGACCTCTGGGTATCTTTTGTCTTTCATATGAGCCGTCTCATCGCACAGCAATACTGCATCCCGAATCTCATTGGTTCCAGGAGTATGATACTTACTGAAGCCAAGTATAAGTTTCTTCTCTATTACTATGGGAGGAAGCCAATGTTTTTCAAATTGCGCCACAATAGTGGACTTCGCCCAATCAGGAACCAGCGATCGCCCAATCTCGATCAATCGATCAACCTCGATCGTCTTTTCCTTTTCAGATAGCTCAACTGGTTCGATAATAACTTCAACAGTTTCAGGTGCAGAGATGGGTTCGGGGTTGGGGGGCATCTTCTTGGGAATGCGTTTCTTAGGCAATCCATGTTCGCCCAATGCAGCTAAGAATTCAGAATTCAGAATCATCTTTTCCTTGCCAATCTGCCATCCGTCATATCGGCTATGACCCAAATAATAGCCATTCCCCAAGGAATACTTTTCACGATTCTCGAATTTCGGATCGACTAGATGGGCAGTCTCATCGCATAGAACTGCCGCTCTCCTCATTTCGTTAAAATCATCCTTCTTGCTCTTAGAAAAGGCAAGAACCATCTTCTTTTTAGTAATGCTGCCATGATAATCAGCATTACTATCTGACTTATTCTCTTCGCATCTCGCGACGATCGCCGCAACTGCCCAATCAGGAACCATCGATCGCCCGACTTCTATAAATCTTTCTCTCTCTGCTGCCGCCTCTTCGCGATTGCGTTGGGCAAGCCTCATTGAATCGCGCATCTTTTCAAGCTTATCGGATGGCATCGGCTCGATGCGTTCTGCCTTACTCAATGCAGAGTACTGGTATATTACTGTAGTAAAATTGTCTGTTAGAGGAGTATCCGACTCCCAGTACAAACTAACATCAAAACAATTGAATCTATCCCCTACTTGGGATTCAATCACAATCGTTTTGTCATCCCAGCGATCGCGCTTGACGATAAACTGATCGCCTGGATTGGCTGAAAATACCTCGGTTTCAGGGATCGGGTTTTTTGCAATAAAGTCTTCAACGACTTGATCGAATAATGCGATCGCCTCAGCTTGAGACTTTTCTGACATCCGTTTACAGGGATATAGCATCTGCGACTTAGATTCGTCGGTCAGAAGGGAAAGCATGACAAAAGGAGACTCTGGATTATCTCTATGACAAGGATCGGAATACACTTTAAATCCCTGCCCCTTATCGTACCCTAGACTCAGTTGAGTCCCTTTACATGGTTCAATCCAATGCTCGTGAGATTTTATAGTCATAATATTTAATCCTGATTTGTTATCTACCCAAAAAACATCACATCCTTCAAAACATTGGCTCAGAGAATCTAATTCCTCGTCGAATAACGATTGGCGATCGTTACTGGGTGGTTCAAACTCCTGTAACCATGCATGCTCTAAAATTGCGGTTGTATCTCTCTGTTTACTGAAGAAATTATGTATAGTACGCCTATAGCTGCCATTTTCCCTAAAAGTACTCCCCTTCCTCCTTTCAGGGGTAAAGGATCTATAGAGAAACTCCATCTCAGAGAAAAAGTCGTACCAATCCGGATGGTCTTTGGCTATTTGATATAGCTTGCGGTTACTCTTTGCCCAGCAAGTTTTACAATTCCCTTCCCATCCTTTTAGGTTTAACCTAAAAGGCATGTAATGCCAAAAGTCATTCACTTTCGCTTTATCGATATTCCAATCAACTAAAGGATAGATAAAATTAGATGCCTCTGCATCATTACTCATTCTGTCCATTTCGTCAGCACGAATACCAATTGCCGTAGTGTAGGAGTTCTTTTTCCAACCTACTGAACGTATATAACTCTGCATGGGAACTATTTTTAATTCCCTTTTACAGATAGGATTGCCGACATTAGGGATGCCATATTTTTTAATGGCATCCCTAAATGGTTCGCCATTTCTAGAAGCATCCCAAAAGTCTGTCGTTTTAGCTTTTGTACCAATTCCTCTTTCGGGTTGAACATCAGCTTCAATCCAAACAAGATTTAGATTGAAGACCCGATCGCATTCTTTGACGAAAACCAACGTTTCTTCAGCCTCTTGTCCAGTATTAGCGAACAATACTAGGATTTCAACACTACCTCTGTACTGATCTAACAAGAGCTTAGCCATATAAGCGCTTGTTTCACCTCCACTAAAAGATATTAGTAGCCGGTTGTTTTTCATTGCTTTTCTCGGATTGAGCAACCCTTCTCCTTGGCATAACCGTCCATGTAAATATTGAACGCTGCCCAGTCCACACTGTACGTCCCATCACAGGTACAGTCTTTGATATATTCGGTAAGACCAGTTATAAACCAGCTTGGCAACGAATATCCCACTTGACTGGTCGCCAATGCGAGAATATCTTTCTCGTGAAAGGTTTTGTCAGCAAGCCTAGCACTCCTTCTCATGATGACTTCAGAGATTGTGTCAACATCCATAGTCTCTAGAGATAGGATCTCAGAGGCTATAAGCCAACCCTGTAGAGAATTCTCTTTATCCTCATCCCTTAATGATTCAGACATTCGGCGATCGCCTCCTTAATAAGATTAAACAAATTCTCTTTGTTGTCATGGATGTAGATAATCTGATTTCGCACTGTCAAAGCGACAATTTGCCACTCTTCTGTATCAATTTGCTCAATACAAGAAAGGATGCGATTGACACCAAAGCGAGGCAATTGCCTTAGCTTTTGAGCAATCTTTTCTTCATTATTTATCGCATAAAGATCCATGTTGCTATATGGACACTCTAACGATTCAGTGAATAAAGTTACAGCCTGTTCGCTGACTGCTCTGGCAGTCCATCCGTGCGCGATTTCCTCGACATGATCGAAGATGATTTCTTCTGCCATTTCAGCACTGCCAAGCCTCTCAGCAAGATCGGCTTCTAAGTTTCTAAGATCTAGAATTACTTGCATTTTCTACCTCATAGGATTCATTTGTTGGATGAAGTTAGACTTTTGCTTCCATTTGTTTTAAAGCAAGATTGGCGAGATGCCCCATCTTCCTGTAGTCATAAATTTTATTAATCGCTCGAACAGAATACAGTGCTGCCCATGCGCTATATTCTGGTCGCAAAGTCGGACAGGAAATGAATTGGATCATTTCCTTATCGGAATTATGAAAAGACTTTTGAGAAAACCTATCCTGTTCCTGTTTAGGAACATCAAGAGCAGACATGATTTTTACTACAAATCCATTAATATCAACCCATTCAATCGCACAGTAAAGCGCTATGTATACAGCTTCCCTATTGGATATAGCTTTCAGTTGCTTTGCGATCGCTTCTGGGTCAGATAATGAGGCGATCGCATTGAGTTTATTTGTTAGCATTGGAACTCCTAATAGCAAGCCAGTATTCTTTCTACCAATGGACGAACTTCGCAACTATAAAGCTCATCAATAGCCCAATCGATTGTCCACTTGCCAATACCCGCACTAGGATCGGCTTTACCAACTTTATCCAAGATTATATCGAGGTCGATCAAAGTGGATTTCTCAATCGCTTCAACAGTCCCGTCATCTGGGTCATCAGCACGGTAAATGCGACACATCTCTGCCGCAACATCATGTTTTGTCCAACCATGTACCACTTCCTCGGAGCAGGAAACAAAAAGTCCTCGAAAAGTTCTCTCTGTCATATTGTGCGACTTCGTATGATTCAAAGCCTCAATAAACCGATTTAAGCCATCTTCCGTAAGTACTTTCATTAAATTAGCCCGACCATTGCGATCGGGCGATAGGGTTTATTAGACTGGGAGAATTCTGGTGATTTGCACTACGATCGCTTCGTAGGCAAGTTTTGGATCTTCTTTATAGGAGAAGAAAGTAATCCTGCCATCGTAGGCAAGATGGTTAGTTGCTAGATGAATTACGTTGCCGTCTTCGTTTCTTATGAGATTGTCCGCGAAGACCTGTTCGCCAAGGCGATAGTTCTCGAAGTTTCCTCTCAACTCAAAACTGGGTTTTCCCTCTGATGATTTGAGAAGTAACAAGAGTTCTCCTCCAACAGTAGCAACCGAATAAAGATCGGTATCTGGTGACAAACGCTTACCATTGCTGGCTAGCCATTTCTTAGCCTTTTTCAGAAAGGCATCTGCCTTAGCTTTTTCGATAATCATAAGAACCTACATAGCATGGTGGATTGGCAGGGAATTGGGTTCGAGGATCGCCAGATGTCTGGGGGTCTTGCGCCATTGCAAGCAAAATATTAGTTTGCGAAATGCAAGTCGTTGCGATCGCAATAAACAAGCATATTGATTTCGTATCAGTGGTGGTAATAAATAACGCGATCGCTGCACCAATCGCGTTTAAACTTCTGTTCGTGCAGACAGGGTAGATTACTTATTTAGACTGTCTTTTAAATCCATCTGGATTGCAGATGAAATACTCTCAATCTGTCCGAGCAAGGCTTTTAAAACGCTAACCTGAGACAAGATGTTATCAACATCTCTCAAGGACATTGTTTCCATGTGCTTGAATGTCCCAGTAGGGACACCAGAACCATTTCCATTGACCAACTTTTTAGCCACCCATAGTTCCTCTACGTCAAGGAGAATCTGGTAAACATCTACTGGTGTCGCAGTTTCTACTGGGGCAACTATAGGGGGGACAAACTTAGGAGGTGCTGTCGATCTGGTTGTAACGATCGGAGGCGGCGCATTGGTAATTACCTTTGCAGCGGATGCTGCTGGGGCTTTCTTCGTGCCACCTGTACCTTTTGTGGCTTTCACCTGTTGCTGCTGTTGCTTGACCTGAGCAGATGTTACAACTGCTTTCGGTTCTTTAACAGGTAGTGGGTTCGGGGTTGAGGGGACAGGTGAAACAGCTACTCCCTGCGGGCGAGTTATACCCTTGGGTTTAGCCATTGCAAATGTGCCATCCTCGTCAGGTTTTACATCAAGTACGGGTTTAGGATCGGGTTTTGCCACTACTGGCTTTTGACTCTCTTCCCACTGGGCTTCCCAGTTGATTAATGCCGCTGCAACCTTGGCTTGAATTTGGGAAGCATTCAACTTGTGGGCGATCGCACTGGTAAGCACCTCTTGCTGAAGTTCGGCAAGGATTTTCCCGTTGTGCGGATTGACCAGCGTAGCGATCGCGTCCAAGTTAGAGATAGTGATTTCTTTGTTTGCGAGAGATTCCCACAAAGGGGCGATCGCGTTCTGCGCCCTAGCACATCGCTTAGCAAACATTGCCTTACCGCCGGCATCGGCATAAAGAATGGCAAGTTGTTTCTCTCGTTCCTCTAAGTCAGGCAAGTCCTTGGCGAGAAGTTTACCCCTAAGTGAGTAAAATGCTTGAGCCTTCTCCGAGGTGGGGTTATGGGTGTTAGCAATGATTTGCTCATTTATGATTGCTAACTCATCCTCCTGCACTTCGCAGTATTCAGAAAATACGTGAGAAGGAGAACACTCTTCAAGGAAGAGTGGATATCTTGTGTTTCCATCAAGAATCCTAAATGGTTTCAGCCCAGTGGCATCAACTACAATTTTGATTGTGCCGATATCCTTGCGGATTCGCAATAAGTTTCTAGTTTTTGAAATTTCCGTTTCAGATGGTGCATCCTTACGAATATTCTCATCACCTACAGAGGGACGAATGAGATTTACTGGACACCAAAAGGATGTTCCATCGAACATCAAATTTGCCGCATCTTCTTCTGAAGAAGCTACGACACCGTTATGTCCTCTAAAGGTAATGACGGGCAATCCGTCCACCCTTTTTAAAATTGGGCATTCCACCCCATTAACTCCAATAGACTCCATGATCCTGTCCTCGTATATTTTTACTTTTACATTGCAGAATCTAACCACCGACTCCGCGAGGGAATTTATCAAAGGTTGACGAGATCTCCTCGTAGTACATCGATCTCAGACAAGTCGTAACTATCGCAATCATCGTAAATTGCTACATCTTGCCAGACCACGTTATATTCACGATTTAGAGGGAGAGAATACCTAAGTACCTCCCCTATGAATTCATAAAAGACCTCTCGATACGCGAGAAACTCCGCGCTTTAGCGCTGAGAGGTAAGCGAACGGCGGTTTTAACCGCCAGTAGATATTAGAATCCATAGCTATAGCC
>NZ_LIRE01000517.1 GCF_001402795.1 Pseudanabaena sp. 'Roaring Creek' | reverse complement strand
GACTGTAGCTATATAAATTAAATAATTAAGCGTGTGCGGCTTCGCTGCACACGCCTAATTAATACCAATTCCCAAAATGGCAACGCCATTTTGGGAATTGGTAGATAGATAAATGAGCCCAAAAGCGACCCATTTATCTATGCTTCGCCAGTGATTGACAGCCCCTCTACCCAAATTTTGGGTGCAACCCCTGAAGGAGTAATCTTTACCTCTGGTTCAACATAAACGATCGCCTTGAGTAATTCCAAGATATCACCTGCTACAGTGGCGGACTCAATACTGATGCGATCGCCTTTATTTAACAACCAACCATCAAAAGGCAAAGAAAAAGAACCCTGTGATGCCTGTACTCCCGCATGAAGGGCTTGAAGTTCGTCAATCCAAATAATATTATCCATCTTTTCTAAGTCATAAATTGTCTCATTCGACTCATTAGCGACATTACTGCGCTCTACATGAAAAAAGTTAGGGCTTACAGAAACCTTCGCCCCCACGCTACCATTGCCCGTCGGCTTGGCATTCAGACGCTTTGCCGTGACCGAGCTATGCAAAAAGTTAACTAAAACACCATCAGTAATTAAGGGCGTGCGGCGAGTTGGTGTTCCCTCCCCATCAAAGGTTGATGCACCAACATTACCTATATGCAGTTCGTCATCGCTCACATTTAGCAAGGGCGAAGCGATCTGAGTACCAATCGAATCGGGGTTAGAGAGACTGTTTTTATCAAGAATACTCTGGGCATTAAAGAGACTCGAAAAGGCACTAATTAAACTTAAAAAGGCTTCAGGAGAAAATACGACTAAGTATTTACCAGATTTAATTTTGTCGTAATTCAAATGACTGATGGTTTTTTCCGCAGTTTCTTCCACACAACCCTTGACATCTAAACCAGCAAAATCCCGACTCACTCGATAAGCCCCTGCACTGCGAGGTTTTCTGTCTTCTTCTTCAGTTTTGGTATAAAGATAAATGGAACTATAGGAACTACTTTCATTCCGCATTGCGCCATCGCTATTAAGATAGAATCGGCTGATATCGCGTTGTGAGAGACCATTATAGGGAACTCCCGCGATCGCCCTATGTTTTGCTAATAATTCTTTCTCAGCATCTAAGAGGGTGGCGACAAGCAGCTCGATCGCAGTTTGAGGAGCAGTTTGAGATGCAGTTTGAGATGCTTGAGGGAGAATCGCGATCGCCTCGGGACTAAAATCGGGAATGTTTTCCTTAGCCCCAAAAAAACTCGCTTCATGGGCGCTTTGGAGGGCGAGTTCTAATCCCACGCGATCGGTATTAGTGGTGGAAGTAACACCAACCGTCCCTTCCTCATTCCAAACCCTCACGGTGACGCTAGCGCGATTAGATGCCGATACTTGTTTGGGCTCGCCGCTATCCACTTCGGCACTGGTTTCATCAACGATCGCACCGTAAATATCAAATTTTTTAATCCCTAGCTTGCTAGCGGTATCTTTGGCATCGGAGACTAATTTTTCTACACTAAGCGCTGATGACATAAACCTTATTATTCGTTTTTAATTTTTTCTAGTTAGCTATTAATCATCATATAGCAGTCCTAAATCATTTGTGAGAAAATAGGGCTTCGACTTCGCTCAGCCAGCGTATTACGATAGCTGAGCGAAGTCGAAGCCTCTCTCAACTCATTTTGGATTTATATAGCTATCCTAAATCATTTGTAGATTTTGGGGTTTGTGGAAGAGCACCCCGAAGGGGTGCTCTTCCACAAACCATTTAGGATTGCTATATTGCAAGCAAAATTCCATAAACTTTCAA
>NZ_LIRE01000516.1 GCF_001402795.1 Pseudanabaena sp. 'Roaring Creek' | reverse complement strand
TATAGATAATTCAAATAAAAACTACAGCTTCGACTTCGCTCAGCTAGCTTACACCGAGGGCTGAGCGAAGTCGAAGCCCGTCTACAAGTTATTTAAAACAACTATATCTTGTCATTCTCTTCCCATTAATGCCAATTCACTGAAGTGAAGCAACACTTCAGTGAATAAAAAACAAACCTAGAAAGATTTTGTAATTCCAAAAATGGCAACGCTATTTTTGGAATTGGTATAAATGGTTAAGAATGAGCAGTGTAGGGATGATCAAAACTAAGGATAGAAAGTCAGTTTTGGTAAAGCTAGCGACTCTTCCCATCCCATCATAATATTCATACATTGCACGGCTTGAGCAGCTTGACCTTTCATCAAATTATCGATCGCCGAAACGACAATAACTCGCCCAGTCCGCTCATCGACCTCTACACCGAGATAACAAAGATTTGTACCTAACGCCCATTTAGTTTGGGGGAAGATATTTTTGGGTAGAACCTGCACCCATTCTGAATTGCGATAAAAAGATTTATAAATTGTTAATACATCTTCTTTGACCAATCCAGGATCGCGTAATTTTGCATATACCGTCGAAAGAATACCGCGAATCATCGGGATCAGGTGCGGAGTGAATTGAACTAATACCTCTTGACCTGCCATATCACTACAGATCTGCTCGATTTCAGGGGTATGACGATGACTGGCAATACCATAGGCTCCGAGCGATCCATCAGCTTCCGCTAGTAATAGATTGGTTTTAGGCTGACGACCGCCACCTGATGTTCCTGACTTAGCATCAATAATAATCGTACTAGGATCGACTAAGCCCTGTTTCAGCAATGGCTGCAAAGCCAATAGGCTTGCGGTCGGATAGCAACCCGCACAGCCGACTAAGTCAGCAGTGGCAATGCGATCGCGATAGATTTCAGGCAGTCCATAGACGGCCTTACTATTAACTTCAGTATCAGTTCGCGATTCTTTGTACCAAGATTCGTATACTTGCAAATCGGTAAAGCGATAATCTGCGGATAGATCGAGAACTTTGCATCCCTTCGCCAGTAGTCTCGGTGCAATTTTACTAGCTAAGCCATTGGGTAACGACAGGAAGACAATTTTACAGCGATCGGCGATCGCCTCAGGCTCAAGATTTTCAATGGGTAAATTAACAGCATGGGCTATATGCGGATATAGATCCGCAAAATTTTGACCAACAGAACCACTACCACCCATATAGGTAACCTGCACCGATGGATGCTCTAGCAGCAACCTAACCAGTTGAATGCCACCATAACCTGACGCACCAATAATGCCTACGGGGACTCGATCCTGTGCGTTCATAAACTTACTCCATCAAACTATTAAAATTACTTTTCGTGTTTGGGGTAACAACTTAGCACAAGCCAAGACTTAACCCAAGTTAATAACTAAATTAATAAATTAATTAAGTACTTCATCATAATTAAATCCAGATCTAAAACCTGCGGTGCACGCTCAGCGTGCGCTGCAGGTTTTAGGTTTTTATATTTAGTTAAGCCCACTAATACCAATTTACGAAAGTGTGACAACACTTCAGTGAATTAAAAAACAAACCTAGTAAGGGTTTGAAAAACTAAAAATGGCTACGCCATTTTTAGTTTTGGTATTACTTACCTACTGTTAATAGCTACTCTCTGCCCATCAAAAGATGGTGTTGCTAAATAGGTAAGGATAGGCAGCGCGAATCACCACCTATCCTTACTATATAAATCCTTGATTTTTTGAACTACGCCATAGATATGGCAATCCTAAATGAATTGAGAGAGGCATAGACAATGCTCAGCCATCTTCTCTCGATCTCTGGGCATTGTCTCTCTGCCCTAATCTTTCTTGTATAACTGTCGCCAAGTGTACTAGGACATAAAACCCAAGAATTAATTGGCGGCGCGAAGCACCGCCAATTAATTCTTGGGTTTTGATTTGTTCTAATTCAAGTGACTGTAGCTATAAATGCTTTAGGAATCTTAAGTAGCTGGTCATAATTAAAAACCAACCCTTAAACCTGTAGCGTCCGCGCAGCGGACGCTACAGGTTTAAGGGTTTTATACTTAATTGCTCCCATTTACTTATATAGATGCTATTGGCGCAGGAGTAAGCTTTTTTCATAATTATGATTGTCAGTTGTTATTTTTGGGATTGCATTTAATTAACCCTAAATACCTAGCTATCCCAAATGGCTTTTGAAAAGCTTCCTTTTGGTTGCACTTCCAGCAATCTAAAACACCCTAAAATATCTAGCATCGCTGCATAACATTTGCAAATCTTATAGCAAACCTATATTATTTGCATTTTTTTTATTTATAGAAGTGCAACCTGAAGTAAATTGACTTCTGTAAATATATTTACCTGACGACAAATAGGGATAAATCACCTATATGGGTGAAGAAAGATGTCGTCAACTAGTGTCAAGTTTGAGTTGGTCAACCCATTAAGAGCATTTGTATCCCATATATTAAAAAATATCCCCTTCTTAAATTATACAAATTGATATTTAGACGAATTTAATTAAAGATTAGTTCAAAAG
>NZ_LIRE01000048.1 GCF_001402795.1 Pseudanabaena sp. 'Roaring Creek' | reverse complement strand
GCTCTCTGGTTTTGGTTTTTAATTATGCTTAACTACTTAAAAAGTAAGTTAAAAGTTATAAAAAGTTATAAGGATTGAAGTTGATTGTCACAAAAAGTTTTTTATAGATTATAGTCATATCACAAGTTAATTTGAGGGGCTCCCAATGCTTATCAAACAAGGTCTTTTGGTCTCTGCAAGTCTATTTGCCTTCAGTTTAGTGGCAAATGTCGCTTCTGCCTCAGCCGAACAATGGTATTTCTACGTTAAGAACAATAGCAACTCTACCATCAAGAATTTATTAGTAGCGGAGCCGAGTAAAAGCTGGGGAAGATTTGATATTGGTTCGGGAATCTTTCCAGGTGATAATGTCAAGATGGTTTGGGATAGTTCCACGAACAATCAAGCATGTAGTCAGTGGATTAAAGCTCAATTTGCTGATGGGAGTGAAAGTGAGCCATCACTGATTGACTTCTGTAAAAATCTAGATGATCCCATTGTATTCCGTTAATTTAGACTACGTTCTCTTTATTATCAGGGACGTTTTACACAAGGTCGTGAAACGTCCTTATGTCTTTTGTGACACCAATAGGGCTTTTAATTGAATAAAAAGAACTATTTCATGCGATCGCTAAATCTTTCCCATTTTCGCAATATTGTTGTTCTCACTGGGGCTGGGGTATCTGCTGCTTCTGGAATTCGTCCTTTTCGCGGTCGGGGAGGGCAGTGGGATGAAATCGATCCCCTTGAATCTTCGGATCACTCTCTCCTTGAAACTAATCCCAAAGCAATCTGGCAATTGTACGGCGCTTTGAGGAGACAGGTAAAAACTGCACCCCTAAATGCTGCCCATATCAGACTGGCAGAAGTTGAAGCCCAGTTGTCTCCAGACCAGAAATTCACACTCATTACCCAGAATATTGATGGACTTCATCAACGGGCAAGTAGCTCTAACGTGCTTGAGATACATGGTAGTATTCATCGAACTCGATGTAGCAATCCAACTTGTAGCCTAGCGCCTCACTTAGATAACGATCCTCATGATAATACGCTGCCTATCTGCCAGATCTGTGGTTCGTGTTTGCGCCCAGATATAGTTTTGTTTGGCGAACAGCTACCTCTGAAAGAATCTTGGGCAGCAAAACTTGCTTTACGAGATTGCGACCTTTTTATAGCCATAGGTACTTCGGGAACTGTCTCGCCTGCATCTTCCTTTGTCCGTTCCGCCGATTATGCTGGGGCTAGAACTATCCTGATTAACTTGGAACCAATGGAGCCAAAGAATCCTTACTTTAAAGAGGAGTATTTAGGATATGCCGAAGAGCTTGTACCTCTTATGCTTAACTTCAGTTCGGGTTAAGCTGGCAAATTCTCAAAGCCCAAAAGTAAAAGCCTTGCGTAGCAAGGCTTTTACTTTTGGGCTTTGAGAGAGGGTTTACTAAGCAAATCCTCTCTCAAAGCCTGTTTCAAATTATCTCGAACTCACGTTATGTTTAATGCTGAGGGACTTTACTAGGATTTTATAAAAATGTAGCCAATCATAGGATTATCTGCTAATAATATATTGGTAGCTTTAAATACAGAATTTAAATTCAAACTGTGAATCTAAAATAATGATTGGTCAACGTTGTCGAGCAATTGCCGTATTTTCCAATTTTGAGGCGGCAGGACAGGCTTTATATTCCCTAGTTATTGCTGGTTTTCCCCTTGCGAACATTTTTTTGGTTGGTCGCGATATGACAGCCTGCATAGAAAACGGTCAAATGGTGACTGTAAAACAACCGATTGCGGAGAAACAGGTGGGAACGATTTCAGGAACGGGATTGGGATTAAAAAAGGGGTGGTTAATCGGTAATGGGTTAGGCGGAGCTGTTGGTTTAGGGGTGGGGTTGGGGATTTTAGCCTTACCAGCAGTAGGACAGATTGCCCTAGCCAATGCCGTTATTTTCACAATGATCAGTAGTGGCATTTTTACTGCGGCGGGGGGATTGGTTGGCGCTTTAATCGGTTTAGGGATAACCGAAAAGCAGGCTCATACCTATAACCAACTAATCGCTCAAGGGGATTACTTAATCGTGATGAATGGTTCCGATCGCGAAATCAAACTTGCTGAACAGATGCTCGCCACCCAAGAAATTCGTAAATAGATGCCTTGACTTGTCCTATCAAGACTCTATGATAGGGCTATCCTCAAGAAACCCAGCAAACGCCAATGCCTAAGCAGGATAAGAAAAAAACGATTCTAACGGCTGCATATCTGTTGGAAAAGTACCTAGCAGGAGAAAGAAGCTTTGAGTCGGTAAATCTTTGTGATATCAACCTCCAAAATGCTCAACTGGCTGGCATTAATTTAAAACAAGCGAATCTGTTTAGAGCTAATCTCCAAAATGCAGTATTAGCGATCGCCAATTTAAGTAGCACCGACCTAGTGCGAGCCAACCTCAGATCGGCTCGTTTAGATCGTTCTAACCTAGTTAGAGCCAATCTCTATGAAGCCGATCTGAGCGACGCTAGTCTTGTCAATATCAACCTGTCGGATGCAATTTGTGCATCTGCCAATTTGAGCCATGTCGATCTGAGTCAATCAAATTTAAGCTCAACCAACTTGAGCCGTGCCAACCTAGAGCGAGCCGATCTGACCCAAGCCAACCTTAGCGCCGCAATTCTCGTAAAAGCATCCCTAAAACAAATCATTTTAAATCGCGCTAACCTAACCGAGGCAGACCTTCGCGAAGCTGATTTGTCAGAATCTCAATTGTATTTAGCGGTTTTAAGTAAAGCCAATCTTGCCAAGGCTAATTTATCCCTAGCAAATTTAGATTCCGCTAATTTACTTGAAGCAAAACTGGAAGGCTCCTTATTTTGCGAGGCTAATCTAGAGAATGCCAATCTAAGCCAGTCTTTCTTAATAGGAGCGAATTTGACAAAGGCAAATCTCCGCAAAGCTAACCTGAGCAAAGCCAATCTGACTTCAGCAATTTTGAGTCAAGCCAATCTCCTCGGCGCTAATCTGACGGGGGCAAATTTAGCGGGGGCAAATTTGGCTGAGTCTGATTGTTTCGGAGCGAACTTACAGGGTGCTAACTTAAGCCAAGCCAATGTAGAAGCTGTCGATTTGCGAGAATCGGATCTGGCTAAAGCCAATTTAGCAGGGGCAAATTTAGCGGGGGCAAATCTTTTTGGTGCGGAGCTATTGGATACAAATTTGGCAGGCGCAAATTTAGCAGGCGCGAACCTATATAGGACAAAACTCGCTGGAGCCAATCTCAGGGGATCCTACTACGACGATCGCACGGAATTTAGCGCGAAATTCGATCCCAAAAAGCAAGGGATGATTAAGCGCTAGTTATTCCATGTTTGCAAGACATCGGAGATGCTATGGGCAATCAAGCGATAGCTTTCGGGAGCATAGCCACCGCTAAGTACCATCACTAAGGGAATACCCAAGTTGATAACTGTTTGAAAAACAAAGCGATCGCGTTCTAGCACCCCTTCTGCTGAAACTTTTAAGCCGCCAAGGAGATCGCGCTCGTAAATATCGGTTCCCGCGTTATAAAAAACAATTTTCGGGAGATCCGAGTCCTGCAAAAAAGCGGGCAATCGCTCTTTTAGCAATCCCAGATAGCGATCGTCCTTCGTTCCTGATAACAGGGGTATAGCGCAATCCACACGCTCCTTTGCATAGGTATCGTTAGGATAGATTTGCTGGTTGTACATATCCAGAATATGTACATTGGGATCTTCATAAAAGATCCTCGCTAAGCCGTTCCCCTGATGGGCATCGAGATCGACGATCGCCACCCGATCCTCGGCATTAATCTTTTGCGATTGCCGCAATAAGGAAATGGCAATGGCAATATCGGAATAAATACAAAATCCTTCCCCACGCTCCGCACTGGCATGGTGATATCCACCAGAAAGATTAATCGCCATGCCAAACTCCAGAGCGGCTTCCGATGCCATGACAGTTCCCATAGTCGCCAACCGCATCGGTTTCAATACCCGACTATCGAGGATACCTATCGGCAGAAATCCCAAAGAATCTAATTCTAGAGATTTAGCCACAAAATGCGATCGCTGCAAATTTTTGAGATAGTCAGATGTATGGACTAATTGCAATATTTCTGCGGTCGCTGGAGCCACTGGAGTTAGACTATTAGCAATTAAGCGATCGCCAAAGCGATCGGCTAAAACACGCCAAGCACGACTATATTTACAACTATCAAAGGGATGTAACTTCTCAAGCCCAAGAAATTTAATGTCGTAGTCTGGGGAATAGACCACTTTAGGACGAATTATGATTGAATCGCTAGTTTCTATCATCCCTCTTTCCTTTTCAGTTCTTTAGCATATTGCAAAATATTGCTCGGTTGCCAAGCCTCGACCCTGCCCATCGGAATTCCCATCCCCACATAATCATCTACCTCCGCCAGAGGACGAAAAGAGGGTTGCAATCCCGAACCGAGATAAAGAGCATTAGCAATGATTGTGGAACAGTTAAACTCAGTCAACTCGTAAGAGAGTCCGCTTGCCTGCACCTTTTCCCAGTACTTCTGAATTGCTGACTCATTCAGCTTATACAGTTCGACTACCAAAGGCTCGAACTCCTCCGCAGCGCAATCAGCAGAATAGTCGCGATAGAACGGGCGGCGCTTCACATTCATCGTAAGACTTCGGATAATGCTGCGGACAAATCCTTTTCTGCCCTGTCCAGGCCAAAAGCTGATGTAGGTTTCATTGCCAACTTGCATAGAGGAATGTCCAACTCTTCCTCCCTTAGGAAGCCAAATATAAACCTTGGTACTCATAAAACCTGACTTTGAACTATCTATACTAAACGGAACCTAAGTAGCTAAGCATAGGTAAAAGCCCAGAAGAGTGTACCGCCCGCTGCACAAAAGTTATACCAATTCACTGAAGTGAACTAACACTTTAGTGAATTAAAAAACAAACCCAGTAAGGTTTTGAGATTCCCAAAATGGCGTTGCCATTTTGGGAATTGGTATTACACTCTCTGGTTGTGGCTTTTAATCATGCTGAATTAATTACTAGGCAAGCATTGGTACTTAGTAAGTAGCTAGACATAATTAATTACAGATCTAAACAGATCCAAACCTGTAAAGTTAAGCCCCGTAGGGGCTTAACTTTACAGGTTGCCGTAATTTATTTTGCACAAGTACTTATCACCGATGCTTACCTGCAAATCTTAAAGGTTTATCCAAGATATTTTCCGACACATCTAATACTTTTACAGATATAAAAGAGATGTAATAATCCCAAGTGTACGGTTTCTCTTACAAGTCTTAAACTGATTTTGATGAATTATCTGACAGGATTAATTTTTATTGCTGCCGCTTTACTGGAAGTAGGTGGAGATGCCTTAGTTCGCAAGGGGCTCGTCAGCAGCAATATTGCCCTAGTTATAGCAGGCTTTCTTACTCTTGGCTGCTATGGACTAATGGTCAACCTCGTTCAATGGGATTTCTCAAAGTTATTAGGTGTCTATGTTGCGGTCTTTGCAGTAATTAGTGTCCTATGGGGATTTCTGATCTTCAAAGAGAGTATTCCCAATTCCACTTGGATAGGATTAGCAGCGATCGTAGCTGGCGGTGTAATTATTCAATCTGGAGTTAAATAACGTCAGTTCTGTTTAAGCTAGCAAATCCTCAAAGCCCAAAAGTAAAAGCCTTGCTACGCAAGGCTTTTACTTTTGGGCTTTGAGAAAGGGTTGGCGTAGCCAACCCTTTCTCAAAGCCCGTTTCAAATTATCCTGAACTCACGTTAAATCGATAAGGATGGGCGGCTCACCGCCAATCCTTATCGATTGGGTTTAACTTGGGAATTTTATAGGTTTAGAAACAAACCGTAATACTAGTTTGTAACTTTAACAACAATCTTTAAATTCTTAAAGTCGCAATATTCATATCTATACACATAGAAATAAATATTTCTTCTTAGTTAAGCCTCACCGTAGGGCTTGAATAATGTGATGTTTTAATCTGGAAAATTCTTAGTTTTGAAGCTATAGGAATAGATGGAGATGTCTCTGGATGTTATTTACCATTCAAGAGATCTGGATCTTAGTTTTGATTGTATTGATAACTACAACCAGACTCTATTAGTATCGAAACTATTTTAATAAGCATTAATCATGTCAACATTAATTCTTGGCTTTCCAAGGATTTTCTGAAGATCGACATGACATTGCCAAATTATCTGCCTGAATGCATTTCCTAAGTCTGTTGGATTAGTAGCAGTTTATAAATCCGCTTTGCTTAAGAGTGATTTGTGATTGCTCGATATCTTCTTTGAGAAGCGATATCACTTTGTTTTCGTTACTATAAATAGCTCAAAAAGATTGAAATTTAATTTCTTGTGAGTCTATTGTAAGGATGACATAGGAATAACCTCAATCACAACTATCACTTAAGTGACTACTTCCACTTAAGTGACCACTTCTCAAGAACTAAATGATGTATACATATTTTAAGGTGAACTATGTCTGATGCCAATCGTTCTGGAGGTGGAGAACTCAAGCCAACTCTAGGTTTAATTGGTGTAACGATTAACGCAATGGCGCTAATTGCACCAGGAGCATTCCTCTGGACTACCTATCAGCTCCAAGCTCCAAAGGCTTCTGCACCAAATATGTGGGCATCAGTTGCGATCGCCACTGGAATTGCCTTACTTACAGCCAGTTGCTTTGCAACTCTCTCTAAAGCCTATTCCGCTGCTGGTGCTGGAAGTTCCTATTATTATGCTGAAGCAGCAATCATAGCTAAAGAGGAACACAAACACTTCCGATTTGCTCGCATCGTCAAGTTTCTTGTGGGCTGGTCATCGCACCTCTACTACTGGGTCTACCCAGGGGTGATGGTTGCCTTCATGGGCACGCTGGTCGTATACATAGGACAGCTATTCAACCCTGATTTTGCCTCGGCTTGGCAATGGCAGGTTGCTATAAGTGCCGTCTTTGCTATTTTTGTCGGAATTATCGCCCTTTTTGGCGTAACGGGTTCGACCTTGATTAATATTATTATTAATATTATTCAGATCGTCTCCTTGGTATTCTTGGGACTCCTATTCATTGTTTTTCGATTAGGGCATCCTGAGTTTCAGTACGAACATGCCAACGCCCTAAGCGTTGTTTTACCCCATGATTTTCCAGGATTGATTTTCCAAGTTAGCATTGCAATTTTACTTGTGGTGGGATTCGAGTCGGCTACTGCCTTAGCGGGAGAAGCGATCAATCCCAAACGTGACGTGCCAAAAGCCGTTATTCTCTCCCTAGTTATTCAAGCCTGTGTATGCTACTTCTTTGAATATTTCGGAGCTAACTTCTTCATCAGCAATGCCTATGCTGGCGTTATTAATAAGGCTGGAGATCAAGCTTCCTTTACGGCTGGCTTAGATCCTAAGATTACTAATTTGGGTGAAGCAATTAAAGCTTTGAGCCTTGACGCTTCTAAATATGACGGAGGAAGCATCCTGACAGGTTTTGATGCCGCAGCTCAATCAGGTGCTCCTATTGGAGATATGGCTAGAATCTTAGGAGATACAATTTTAGGCGGACATGGATTCGCCCTCACCCTGATTATGGCGATTTCTGTGCTTGTAGCACTGATTGGTACGACTTTATCTTCTCTTTCAACTGGCGTACGTATTACCTACGCTATGGGTATCGATGGAGAATTGCCAAAGGTATTTGGTAGATTACACAGACAATTCCGCACTCCCCACATAGGCATAATTTTCTTGACCCTGATTTCGGCAGGAATCGGCGGTTATGGTGTACTCAATGTCAATAATTTGACTCAAGTAACATTGATGTCAAACATAGGCACTTTCATCTTTTATGGACTTACCTGCCTAGTTACCTTAGTCGCCACATTAGATCATTTGCTGGAAGAACAAACCAATCCCATCACAACTGTAGTTATTCCCATCCTTGGCACTATTTTAAACTTTGCCATGCTGTTTGCTGTATTTTACTTTGGCTTCACGGCTGGCGGCGATTCTGCTCGGAATTCCCAGATTGCGATCGGAGCTGGTATTGCCTTCTTTGTCATTGGGTTCGCGTATATCTTGATTCAAGGAGCGGTGAGCGGCAAATCTATTTTCTTGCCTCCCGATATCAGCCATCCTCTCCGTGAAGAACCATCCGAAACTCGCCGCTAATGTAACTTCTATCTAGCTGTGATAAATCTTGCTACGGCTGTATTCATCACGACTTTCCTTTCCATTCCCACTATTTAGAAATCAAATCCAAAATCTATGGACTTAATCATTGCGATTATTCAGCCTTCCAAACTTGATGAAGTAAAAGATGAGTTAGTCAAAATTGGCGTTCAAGGCGCGACTGTGACGGGCGCTAAGGGTTTTGGTAGACAAAAAGGTCGCCCTTTGGCATTCTTAGGACTTCAGGGATTCGATCGCCAACCTTTCTCCGTAGACTTTATCCCTAAGATCAAGATTGAGATCGTGGTCTCTAGCGATATTACCGATGCAGTTGTCGATACTATTGTCAAAACCGCCCATTCTGGGAAAATTGGTGATGGCAAGGTATTTGTCATACCTGTAAAAAGAGCGGTACGAATTCGGACTGGCGAAGAGAATGAAGAGGCTCTTTCCCTAGAAGAAGCTCTTGCCTAGATTCGGATAATATCTTGCAAACAATGAATTGTTGAATCAAAAAGAAGGTGTTCCAAAATGGCACATCTTCTTCTTGGGTTTATTTATTATTTATTCAGTATGAGCAGCCATGAAAAAATGGGAAATACAACCCAATCGATGGAATTACTTAACCTTGAGGCAACAACAAAAAATCTATAAATCTGGCTTACGCCTATCGATCAAGGTAATGTTTGGTATTACAATTGCCAGTCTTTTAGTTGAAACTATTCTTGGAAAATAGGGTTTTCAAGTTAAGCAATGGCGTAGCCATTGCTTAACTTGAAAACACAGAAGAGCATACCGCCCGCTACGCGGGCGGTATGCTCTTCTAG
>NZ_LIRE01000004.1 GCF_001402795.1 Pseudanabaena sp. 'Roaring Creek' | reverse complement strand
TCTTCATCAACGCTAATTCAAGGTGTCAGCCACAAATATTGCAAAACTATTCATCGTAAGGATGGCTATAGCTATGGATTCTAATATCTACTGGCGGTTAAAACCGCCGTTCGCTTACCTCTCAGCGCTAAAGCGCGGAGTTTCTCGCGTATCGAGAGGTCTTTTATGAAAATAATTATCCATAAGACATTTAAAGCCCTTATCTTGCAGCATCTCACTGATTTAATACCAATTGCGATTCTGTCTCCTTGCCTAATAATCGCATTGCCTCTTGCCGCACAAACACCATCGTCTCAAACTTCAAAGGCTGCCAACCAAAATACTAACCAAAATATTAACCAAAATACTAACCAAAATACTAACCAAAATATTATCTACGTAAATCCACTGACGGGACTCGATCGCCCCGATCGCGGCAGCAATACATTACCATTTAAGACTATTACCTATGCCCTCAGTCGCGCCCAGTCCGAACAGATCGTGCAACTAACGAATGGAACCTATAGTATTGCCTCAGGGGAGGAGTTCCCCATTCGATTGCCTTCAACTTTAACTTTACGGGGGGATGAAGCCAATAAGGGGAAAGGAATTACAATTTATGGAGGAGGGATGCTTTTAACGGGATCGGGCTTTCCGCAAAATGTGGCGATCGCTCTAGGCGATCGCTCAGAACTACGGGGCGTAACCTTAACTAACCCCAATTCCAGAGGTTATGGACTCTGGATTGAAAATGCCAGTCCCACGGTTTCCAATAGTACTTTTCTTGGTAATCAGCAAGATGGAGCGCTAATTACGGGAAAATCGGCGGCGATCGTTTCCTTCAATCAATTCTTTCGGAATGGAACCAGCGGCTTAGCGATCGAGGGGCAAGCAAGCCCTGATATTCGTAGCAATCTCTTTCAACAAACTACGTTCGGGATGAGTATTCGTCAAGAGGCTACTCCCCAAATCACAGAAAATACTTTCACACAAAATCAAAATGGCATATTAATTCAAGCCAATGCCAAACCAGTTTTGCGAGGCAATGCGATCGTCAATAATCGAAACTATGGCTTAACAATTTCCGATCTAGCAAAGCCAGATTTGGGCAAGGCTAACGATGATGGCAATAATACTTTGCAGGGAAATGGCACGCTCGATCTCCAAAATGTCAGCCGTAATGCGGTTGTCGTCATTGGCAATCAATTAGACATTAAAAGAGTGAAAGGTAATTTGCAACTATTAAATGTGCGTCCGCCATCTAATTTATTTGTGAATAATTTTGTGAATAGTTCTGTAGCAAATGCTGCAAGCGCCAACCCAAGCACCATTCCCAGCAATCCTAAAAGCGATCGCTTTGCCAACCTCAAACTAGAACAAGAGATTTCCGCCAGTCAGCCCATGAACCTTGCATCTCATCTGGATAGTCCGCCCGCATTGGTTAGACCGACCGCTTCTAATCCGAACAATAGCTTTAATTTTGCCAATACTCAAGGAAATCAAGCCAATCAAGCCAATCAAGCTAATAATCCTTTCTGGTACGAGCCCGTAACTTCCGTTATCATCAGGATCGCCCCTAGGGGATTGGATTCCCCCATACCAGCGAACACCGAAATTACTTCGAGTTTGCGTCCCGTCCGCTCTTTTCCTCCTAGCGGGGAACCTGTAAATCAACCCATCCAAATTGCACCCCTCGCGAACACAAGTCTCACCCCCCAAACGCCACCGCGTTATCGAGTGGTTGTTCCTGTCTCTTCCGCCAATGCGGTTGCGCAAGTGCGCCAGATTGTCCCTAATTCCTTTGCCTCTCGTCTTAACGGTTATCTAGTGGTTCAGATCGGAGCCTATAGCGATCGCCGCATTGCGGAGGTACAAGTTTCACGCCTCGCCCAACAGGGATTATCCGCAAGAATTGAAACTATTAATCCATAAAAACAGTTCATACAGCGCTTTGCGCTCAAATCCAAACCCCAAAGATAAGTGGCGGCGCGCCGCGCCGCCACTTATCTTTGGTATTACTTGGCTATCTTTCACATTACGAGCTTAAATTAGGAAGCTCATGGGTTTCCAAATAGTCTTTAATCCAGTTATTTCCTAGCTCCATCAGATGGGGTAATGAGAAATCCCAAAGAATAGCTCGACCATTGGTACTGGCTGACAAGAGGGTGTCGCCGCTAGGGCTAAAGCAAACGCTCTTTACTGGTGCATGATGCCCTTGCAGCGTTAGCAGCTCTTTGCCATCCAGACTCCAGATCCTGACCGTGCGATCGTTACCGCCCGAAGCTAGAGCATTTCCATCGGGACTGAAGCAAACACTCCTTACTTCAGCATTATGCTCGTTTAAGGTTCTCAATAATTTACCATCAAGGCTCCACAACTTAATACTGCCATCCTTGCTACCGCTAGCAACGATCTGGCTGTCAGGGCTAAAGCAAACACAGTAGACTTCGCCCGTATGCCCGCTCAAAGTATTTAATAGGGTTCCATCCCAATGCCAGAGTTTAACGGTTTTATCTTGGCTTGCCGTTGCCAACATATTACCATCAGCGCTGAAACAAACTTGATATACGGCATTGGCATGTCCGATTAAGGTATGTACCCATTCCCCTTCTTTATTCCATAACTTAACCGTGCAGTCAGCACTAGCAGAGGCAAAGATCTCGCCATCACCACGATAGGCGATGCTATAGATTGATGATTCATGTTCGTTATAGATACTTTTTAGTAAGTTTCCTTTCCCATTCCAAATTTTGATTGCGCGATCGCTCCCGACGGAGAGTAAAAAACGATTGTCTGGGCTAAAACAAACACTATTAACGCTCTCTTTATGTCCTTCTAAAGAGGCAATCAGTTTGGCATGGGCAAACCAAATCTTGATCGTACCGTCGCTACTAGCTGTAGTAATAAAGCGACCATCACTACTAAAAGCTACGCAATTGATTTCATCCGTATGTCCTTCCATATATAACAGAGAATTACCATTCAATCGCCACAGCTTGAGGGTCGTATCTTGGCTGCCCGTAAGCATCGTACTGCCATTGGAGTTGAAGGTAATACTATGGACTCCGCCTTTATGCCCTTGGAGAGTTTTGAGCAATTCCCCCTTGAAGTCCCAAATTTTAATCGTGCGATCGCTACTGACTGAGGCTAGAGATTGCCCATTAGGATGAAAATGCACTCCCAAAACCTTATCTGTATGTCCCTCTAGAAATGCGATTAAATTCCCTTCCATATTCCAAAGTTTAACGTCGCGTCCGCGACTTGCCGAAGCAATGACACGCCCCGATGGCGATATATCGATATCTTCAATAAAGCTATCGTGGGCTTTAAAGGTTTTAATCGGAGTGCCGTTAATATTCCAAATAATTATCGTCCGATCAGCACTCCCACTAACGATCCGTTCGCCATCTGGACTAAAGCAAAGACAGGTTACCCATTTGTGGTGACCTGCGAAGGTGTTAAAGGGGGTACCATCATCGCGCCAAAGTCGAATTTTTGTATCTTCACCGCAGGAGGCGAAAATGGAATCCGTGGGACTAAATTTCACCGCTAAAACTGGTGCTTGATGATCTTTAAGCACTTGGATTGGCTGCTCTACAAATATCTTAGTCAAGCGACTCATTTTCCACAGCCGAATGGTTCCATCACGACTAGCGGAAACTAGATGTTGACCAGTACGGCTAAAGCTGAGGCTGGTAATCCAGTTTGTATGCCCCATGAGAGTTTGCAGTAAGTTCCCCTTTTGATCCCATATTTTGATCGTGCGATCGCTACTTCCCGATGCGATTAGATTGTCATTGGGTTGGATCGCAATACAGGTGACCGTATCGAGATGTCCTGCAAAATGATTGTATTCACATACATTGTAAACTGCTTGATGGAGAGCCGTTAGTCCGTGCATTCGCAAACTTGCTTTTTCACCTGTAGAAGTTTCTAAAGCTTGCAATTGTTTGCCTGCTTCCATTGACTCCAACAGCGCCTCAAACTGTTGATTGAGAATAAATGTCGCTTTCGCAGAGGCACTTTTGAGTACAACTTCTGCTTCCATCAGACTAGCTTGTAGTCTTTGTTGCATTTCCACTAAACGGAACTTCGCATCCTGTTCTGCTTTTAAGGTTTGTTCTAGTCTTCGTTTTGCAGCGGAGAGAATTTGATTAGCCTCAGCTTGAGCAAGGAGAGCAGTTTCCACTTCTCTTTTTTCGAGTTCTTGGCTAGCCGAAAAGAATTGGTAATCATAGTTACTCAGATTCTTATCCGCCGACCAGATGAGGGCATCCTGCAAAGCTTGTCCCCGTAACAAGCGCGATTCATCTTGATAATTAGAATCCATCCAAGCCTTAAAGGCTTCTCCATAGGGACGTAAATTTGCTAAGGCTTGATTGACCCAATTTTGATTAAAGATTGCGGCGTAAACGGGGTTATAAACTCGCAGTTTCCCCTCTCGTTTGACAACTAATCCCGTAATCCGTAGTTCGGTTTGTTCGGGACTATCATCGGCAACAATGCCGCATTCCAGTTTGTGCAATGACGGTTCGGAACTTAAAATTTGTTGATATAAACCCAGTAATTTACCTTGACGATTTTCACTACTCCAAAGAATGCGATCGCGAATGGTCTTAAAATGTTCGGGCTGGTCTTGTATTTCCCAATTTTCGACGAGACGCGATCGCACCAGATTGTTAACCCAAACAAGTTCGTGATTTAAGGGGACGGAGTCCTTGGAGAGCAGGATTAACTGACAAAGTTTTTGAGTGAGAAAGGGTTGCCCTCCTGTATAGGCAAGAATTGCTTTAATCGTGGCAACGGGATTTTGGGACTTCGATAGTAATCCCCGCATCAGAGGAGTCGCCTCCTTTAGCTGAAATCCTCTTAACTCGATCGCTCGTCCGATGTTAAAAGGAGTCCGTTGTTTATCGCGAATCAGATCGGCAGGCGTAGCAACGCCAAAAAGGGCAAAGGTTAAGCGATTGTAGGCAATGCGATCGGCACGACGATTAAATAATTCCCGAATGAGCGCAAAGAAATCATCAACCCGAAAATTCAAACTGAGGATACTATCAATTTCATCCACAAAAAGAATTACAGGTGAAGAGATTTTTTTTAGCAAACCTTCATCTAGAAATTTGCCAAAGCGCTGGACTGGCGAAAGTAAATGATTTTGCTCCCACCATTCCTCTAAATTAAAGGAATCGTACAAATTTAAGCTACTGATAATGCTATCAATTAATCCCGCATACCACTGTTCTGGAGTAATGTCGGATGTACCAATAGCCGTAATATCGATGGCCGCACAGGTGAAATTTTCCTCCTGCAAGCGCTTCATCGTCCGAACTCTCAGACTCGATTTACCCATTTGCCGAGAGTTGAGAACGTAGCAAAATTCTCCTGCCTTCAAACTTTCATACAGATCGCTATCTGCCTGCCTCGCTACGTAGGTTGGGGCATCAATAGATAAACTCCCCCCAACTTGGTATAGATAATTTGGTGTTGTTGCTGCTGTTGCGGGCATTGCTCTTCTCTATTACCGAAAAACTTGTCGAAAATATTGGTAATAAAGATCGCACATGGGAATTACTTGATTACCAACAAACTTCACTAAGCCAATACTTCTCAATTTAAAAGCCACTTGGCTATCTAACTGAAGAGGCCCTGAAATCGCGACTAAATCCTTGTAAGCTTGGAGCAGTTCGGGATCTTCCCTTAAATTACTAAATTGACGGCGAAGGTGATCGCCATAAATTCCCTCTTCCGTCGCTGCCACTTGCAAAAGACTTTTCCAGTCGATCCGCCCCCTACCAATTTGATAGAGAGCTTGCCTTACGAGATAGGGATGCCCACCTGTAAGGTGCATTAGTTCATCCATCTGGGCTGGTTGCCAAGAGAGTTGATGGCGTTTGACAAGATCGGCAATCTGAGACAATGTCAATTCAGGTAATTCGATCGGCAAACCAACATTAAACGGTGACTGATTGATATTGAGGGGGATATACACTTCTTTCGAGTGAACGATTACTAATCGAAGTTTTTTCCAAATATCCTCGTTCTTTGCCTTCTCATGCCAAGCTCTCAAAAGCCCAAAAAAGTCAGTCGCAATTTTAGGATATTGAAAAACTAAATCTACTTCGTCTAAGCCTAGAACTAGGGGCGGCTCCTTCGCAGTCAGTAAATAACGCTGAAAATACTTCGTACATTTGTTTTTACTTCCTAAAACCCCCTGCCATTGTTGATCCAAATTATCCTCTAGATCGAGTTCGGCAGCGATGCTCGCGCAAAACCATTGCAGAAATAGGTCTAGATCGCTAAATACATCGCTATCGGCTTGTTGAAAATATAGGTGCGCGACTTGATATCCCTTATATTTAGCAAAGGCAAGCGTCCGCGAGAGGAGAGATGACTTACCCATTTGGCGTGGTGCTTTAATGCGAATGAGCGAACCCGCCCTTAGCATTGTTTCACAACAGTCCTTCTCTATGGGTGGACGTTGAATATAGAATGGAGAGCCTACTTCTATTTGTCCCTCAGGCTCTTCCAACTGAAATGGTGATGGGGAAGCGGGTGTGTTAGGGGGAGGAGTCACTGTGAGTGTCGTCGCAGTATTGGTAATATTGAGTAATTTTTCTAAGGCTTGCAGAACTTCCCCAGCATCCCTATAACGTTGGCGATAATCGTAGCGCATCATTTTGTCAATAATTGCTGCTAACCCACGGTTAATTTGCAGATTCGCCTTAGCGACTGCTTTCGCACAGTTGTACTCATTGGTCTGTTCTTCTTTGGGAAGCTCTTTGAATGCAAGCCCAGTAAAAGCCTGCAAACACATAATGCCCAAAGCATAAATATCGCTACAAAATTTAGGTTGCCCAGCTAATTGCTCGTTGGGCATATATACCAACGAACCGACTACCACCGTTCTTGTCTCTTTATTTGCTTCTTTTAAAAAATCTGTAGAGTCTTTTGATAAGGCTTTGACCGCGCCAAAGTCAATTAAGACAATTTTGCGATCGCTCTTGCGGCGAATTAAATTGGCGGGTTTAATATCGCGATGAATCACCTGAGAACTATGCACAAAAGCTAAGACTTGCAAAATATCCCATAGAGAGGAAACTAATTCCTTTTGACTCCACCTGCGACCACCACTAATCTCCCGATCTAATGTTTGTCCTTCAATAAACTCCTGTACTAGATAAAATTCACCATTTTGCTCAAAATGGGCAAATAATCGAGGAATCTGATCGTGACTGCCTAAATCATTTAAAGTTTTGGCTTCACTTTCAAATAATCGTTTAGCGATCGCTATTTCTTGAGGATTATGTAATTGAACCTTGAGTTGTTTAACTACGCAGGCAGGCTTGTTAGGTAACTGTAAATCTCTTGCTAAATAGGTACAGCCAAAACCACCACCACCAAGTGGCTTTATAATTTGATATCTGCCTGCAAGGACTGCTTCAGCATTGGTCATGGTGTTCTAAATAGATTACAGTTTTAAGTAACATCTTTTTTATAATACAGTGACAATTAATACTCGGAAAATTCTTTAGATATTTAACCTATAAGTTATTTTTTGTCGCTTTATCAAGAAGTTTATATCTTTATATTTGAGTTGTGATATTTGAGCTGTAAAGAGTCAAAGCTTGTGGTATTTTTGGCACTTACATCACAGGCTTTAGAGCTTGATATTTAATGATACCCAGCCAGTTAAACATAATTTCTTTATCTCCATTCATCCTTTCTATAGCAATCCAAAATCATTTGTAGATTTTTGGGTTTATAAAAGTACATCCCTTAACGATGCAATTCCATAAACATTGAGACTCGATCGTTCAGGATTGATATATCAGCAAAATAAGTATTTAAGTATTAAAAAATTAATAGTTATCTCTAAGCATAATTAAAATCCAGATTAAAAACCTATTTCGCTCAGCCAACGTTAGTTGATCGGAATCGAAGCTAGATAACTGGGAGGGACATTTTTTATCCGCAAGAGCCT
>NZ_LIRE01000515.1 GCF_001402795.1 Pseudanabaena sp. 'Roaring Creek' | reverse complement strand
TAAAATTACGATTCTGTAATACCAAGTTAAGAAATAGCGTAGCCATTTCTTAATATAGCTGTCGCCAGTTTTGTTAGGACAAAATCAAAACCCAAAAGAGAGTTGCCGCGCTTCGCGCGGCAACTCTCTTTTGGGTTTTATGTCCTGATACAGTTGGCGGCAGCTATAATACCAATTTCCAAAAAGGCAACGCCATTTTGGAAATTGGTATTACTGGCATTTTCCCACAGTGCCATCGGGCATCGTTGCGCCACAAAAGTTAGTACCTTGCATCACCGCACCCCGCAGATTTGCCCCCGTAAGATTTGCACCTGAGAAATTAGTGCGTTGTAAGTTTGCCCCGACAAAATCTGCACCACGCAAATCAGATTGATTGAGATCGGTATCTACTAACTGCGCTCCCCTGAGCCTCGCCAAACGTAAGTTTGCGCCTGATAAATCAATACCCCTAAAATTGCGATCTTCGCCGCCACGGTTGACGATTTCCCAAACGGTACGCCACTTGCGATCGAGAACCGTTTCTTCATTAATAATGCTTTCCCGTAAATTGGCAAGGCGAAGATTCGCTCCTTCTAAATTAGCATCGGATAATTGCGCTCCCTCAAAGTCGGCTTCCGTGAGATTTGCCTTGGTGAGGTCGGCATAGCGCAAATTAGCGGCATTAAATTTAACTCGTACCAGATTGCTGCGGCGGAGATTGGTAATAAACAGATAGGCTTCAGTAAAGTTTGCCCCTTCTAAATTTGTGCCCGCAAGATTTGCCTTCTCAAAGTTTCCCCCTGATAGATCTGCTTCAACGAGGGTTTGTTCTTCCAATCTTTGATTGACAACCTTCCAGACGAGGAACCACTTTGGATCGAAAAATGTATCGCTATCGATTTTGCTCGATCGCAGATCGGCATGAAATAGATTTGCACCTGCAAAGGTTGTTCCTTCCAAACTTGCACCTTCGAGGTTTGCCCTTGTCAGATTGGATTCGCTCAAATTGGCTCTGCGGAGATTTGCTCTTTTTAGACGCGAGTTCGTGAGATCGGTTTTTTCGAGATCGGCTAGGGAGAGATTGGCAGATTCAAAATTAGCTCCATTGATTTTAGCGCCGATTAATTTGGCAAATTGGAGATCGGCATTCTTTAAGGAAGCTTGCGGGAAAATCGCTCGTTCGAGATTGGCATATTTGAGATTTGCCCGAAATAGATTTGCCCCTTCAAGTTTGGCTTCTAAGAGGTTTGCGTTTAAAAAATCTGCCCCCGATAGCAAGGCAAAGCGCAGATCTGCACCTAACATATTCGATCGCATAAACTTTGCCCCATCTAGCTTTGCCCCTCGCAGATCAGCTTTGCGGAGATCGGCATCCCTAATATTTGCCCCGATTAAGTCCGCTCCACCCAATCTAGCATCGGGGAGATCGCATTCCGAACATTCTTTGGTTTTGATCAGTTGATCGACATGGCTTTGATTGGCGGCGATTGCTGATGTTACTGTGACGCTGGTTACGATCGCTACAATGGATATTGAAATCGCGATCGCTTTATTGCGAACAAACCTTTTCACTAGACCCATCCTTTTACTTCCGCATCCATCATAGGTTTTTCAAGTTTAATATATTCGATTTTTGCGGCCTGCAAGATATGTTTCATTTGGACGGGTTCGTTACGATCCGCTGCAATGAAAGCAGAATTGAGGGCAATGTTGCGAATATTACCACCCGCAACGCTGAGTTTGCCAAGTTTGATGTAGTCGAGATCGAGAATGGGTGTTTGCTTGGGAAAAGCTCTGCGCCAGATTTCTGCCCTTTGTTCGGCATCGGGAAAAGGAAATTGAATGACAAAGCGCAGTCGCCTTAAGAATGCTTGATCGAGGGAGTTTTTAAGATTAGTTGTGAGAACAGCCAGCCCGCGATAGGCTTCCATTCTCTGCAATAGGTAACTGACCCCGACATTGGCATGGCGATCGTGGCTATCCTTTACTTCCGTTCGTTTGCCAAAGAGAGCATCCGCTTCGTCAAATAGTAAAATTACGCCGCCCCCCTCCGCCGCATCAAAAATGCGTTTGAGATTTTTTTCGGTTTCACCAATATATTTATCGATCACCGAACTGAGATCGACCCGATAGACATCGAGCTGAAGCTCATTGCCCAATACTTCTGCTGCCATTGTTTTCCCTGTGCCGCTGCTACCTGCAAACAGGGCGCTAATTCCTAAGCCGCGCCGACTTCTGCCTGCGAATCCCCATTTCTCATAGACGGTTAAGCGCTGGCGGACATGGGCGGCAATATCTTGCAGGACGATTTTTTCCTTGGCGGGTAAAATGAGATCTTCCCAGTTAGCAGTTGTTTCAACGCTTTGAGCGAGTTCGTTCAGTCTTGGGCGTGATTGGGTACGACAGGCTAGCCAGAGGGATTGATGGAATGTATGGTTCGATTCTTTTTGATGTAAGCTCTTAGCCTTGAGAGATGCATTGTAGATATGGGTAGGCGAGAGGTTGAAATAGGAGACGAGTTGGTGAATAGATCCATTGAGGGAGTCGGAGACATCGAGATCGTTGAGAGCCTTTTCCCATAAAGCTTGTTGCTCTGGGATGGAAGGCGATCGCACATCAAAGGTCATAATTGTACGTTGGTGTTGGCGGCGACGACTCTGACTGCTGATGATCGTCGGACAGTTAAGAATTTCGGTTAGATAGCTGATCGCAGTCTCTTGGCTGGGTTGCGGATATTCGTCGCGATCGCAGTCTAGTAATAGAGCCATCATCCCTAGCGTATATTCCCGCTCGCAGAGTTGAGCGATTAGCTGGAGATGACTGAGATCGTTAGGCAAAATATTTGCCGAGACTTTATACAGAGTCAGCCCCAGCTCTCTGCAAATTTCCATAGCGATCTCGGTTTTACTGGCTATATCTTCGCCACAGAGTTGGAGCACGGGCAATCGATCGTATTCATCAGATTCGGACACACTGACCCAAGTAGCGATCGCTTGTGTGACGACTTGTCGATGGGATTCAATCCGAACTGGATTTGCAACTATAGGCTCGCATAGTTTGAGTAACCGCTCGTCCAGATGCTGATCTCCCATTAAATAATGCAGGATTCGTTCGTTAATCCGCAATGGACTGGAGGTAAGAGAATTGCCCACCCCAATCTCTACTAGATGCCATTGGCGTAAATTGGCGGCAGGGGAAAAAGCTAACCAGTCAACCGAATCTAGCAATGACATCGCTAGGCTAAAGGTGGGATAGTTTTGTTTGAGATCCCCTGTAATTTCCGCAAAAAGTTCGCCCCAACTGGGATCGAATTCTATCGCCGCACATAAAAGCAAAATATCTCTCTCAAAATTAGAAAGAGAGAAGTTTGTGCATAGCAGATTTAAATAACTATCTATGACTGGAGGATGGGGAAAATTTGGAATAGGTGATTCTAAGGGCTCTCCTTTGCTGGTGGCGATTTTTTGCTCTAAGGTAAACCGCAGTTGGGAGATCTCGATGAATAGATCGTACTGGCTGGATTTTAGCCAGTCATTATTAACGATAGGAATTGGCGATACTGTCATGCTTATGTGGTTAATGTCTGGATCAATTTCTCTAAATAAGTTTCTGCTTCGTTGACTGGTAATAAGATGACCTTTCCTTGACTTAAAATTTCATATTTTCCGCCCCGAAACCCATGTCCAGCAATTAAGCCCAAGGATTGGGCGAGATTAGCGGTTTCAGTTAGCTTATTAACGCTCATCGTCTCTATCTCTAGATTTAGGCGTTGTTTGAGTTCGTCTTCATTCATGGGTTATTACTCGCGTTTTGCTAATGTTTTGCTGGGTGTTTTGCTGGGTGTTTTGCTAGGCGTTTCGATGCTTTTGGCTTAACTTGGTATTACGGAAGGTGTTATCAAGCAACGCTTTCCCTAGTTTACCGATGCTGAGTTTGAGCGCAAAGGGCTGTATAATCCCATTAGCTAGCATAGCGAAAGATTATGGATTACAAATCTCGACCTTGGGTTATCACTTTATTTAACGTCATAATTTAGCGTCATAATAATGCTCGATATTGCTGGGTAATTGAGTAATTTGTGATTACTTAAACTTTTCATAGGGCTTTGGGCTGTATTCTTAATTATAATCTTTGACCTAATTACCTAAGAAAATCCCGCACAATATGAGGAGCGAACCAAGCATCTTTGCCTCAAACACTGATAGTAGCGATACAGAGCAAAATGCAGGCTTGAGCATGGTGGATATTTTGACCCTATCCCCAAGGCAACATCATATTCTGCATTGGATTATGCGTCAGCAACAGGTAACGTTGGAGGCGATCGCTGCTTATACTGAAGCCGATCTCGAGGATATCCGCAACGATCTTGAGGCTTTAGTGAGCCAAGGGTTTATTGAAATGCGGCAAAATCAGGGGCTGATCTATTATGAAATTGATTTTCGCAATCAGCAGAACACGGAAGCGCTAGGTAAGATT
This sequence comes from Pseudanabaena sp. 'Roaring Creek', assembly GCF_001402795.1. Lineage (GTDB taxonomy): Bacteria > Cyanobacteriota > Cyanobacteriia > Pseudanabaenales > Pseudanabaenaceae > Pseudanabaena. The sequence continues at coordinate 2,783 of NZ_LIRE01000515.1, read as the reverse complement.
GCCCCAGCATCCGTTGCTATCCGCCCCCTATCAATTATTCTCAATCCATCGGGGGTAGTCTCGATCGCCACGGGGGAGAGCTTTGAGCTATGTGTTACGGTTACCAATCAAGGCGATCGCAGTGCAGTAATTAGCGTTGCGCTCGATCGAGACTCAAGTTCGATCTATGCTTGGTGTCCTTATCCGTCTGAGACCTTAGCTCTGAGTGTGGGGCAGAGCTGTGAAGTGGTATTCCAGATTCAAGTTCCTCCCACTACTACGCCCGATGAGTATGGCTATACCCTAATTATCGATGCGCCCCAGCATTATCCAGAACATACACCGATCCAGTATAAAGGGCGGGTGATCGTGCTGCCTGCGTTGCAAGAAGTAGTCAGGGTTAACGATCCCACCTTTGTGACTCTGCCGCGCACCACCTCTGACAATCCTCATCCCATGCGATCGGGCGAGATTTGGCAATTGTTAATTGGCGTTACCAATCGCTCGGAAAGGGTTGATCGCTTTCGGGTGACCGTTCCCGATCTCGATCCGAAATGGTTTTCTATTTATTATCCTGAAGGCTTAGCTCTAGCAGGAGTTGTCGAGGCTGCCGATGGGTTACCCCTTAACCCCGACAATCAAGGACAGGTTAATCTCATTCTCAAGCCCCCTTTAGATGTGTGGGCGGGTATTTATGCCCCAACTATTCGAGTTCATTCGGCTAATAACCCAGATTTATCATTACTGGATATTGCATATTTTGAGATTCTCCCTACCTATCAACTGGATATCCAATTAGTGACGATCCTCACAAGGGTGAATAATCAGCCTTCCGTCTACGAAATGCGCTTTAAAAGTAAGGGAAATATTGCGCGGGAATTAACTTTGCGGGCTAGTAGTCCTGAACAGGAAGGATTATTGATCTACAAATTGGAGCAGGGAGAAATTAAAATTTCTCCCTTTGGCACGGTCAAGGTAAATATTGCGATCGAAACGACGAAAAAGTGTAAGCCCAAATTTTGGGGCGATCGCTATCTCAGTTTTATTATCGAACTGGAGGATAAGCAGGATGCCCTTCTACCCAACGATCGCTACACAGGTAACGTATTAGTCCCTGCCCGTCCTTGGTGGCAATTTGTCCTGTTGATTATGGGGATTTTGGGGCTAATTGGCACGGTGATCTTTTTAATTTGGTGGTTTTTCTTTCGTCCACCCGATGTTTCACAGGTAGTGGAGTTTACTTCTGAATCCTCAACTTATAAAGAATCAGAAAATGAAGCAATTCGCTTGCGTTGGCGGATTTCCTACCCCGAATTGGTGCGCGAAATTAGAGTAGAGGGGTTATCCCCCGACGAAAAGATTCTCAGTCAGCCAGTGGTCTATAACTTTACGAAGGGCATTCCTCCCGAACTCAAAGACTATTGCGTAATTGATCGCGAGCTACTGTGTCAGAATGTGCCCACTGATGCGCGGAAGCCCAGCCAATATATTTTTCAGATGAACCTATCATCAAAAAATCCTAAAACAGCGGCGATTCCCTTGGTCAAAACCAGCAAGATTTTAGTGGAACCTTTACCACAATCGCAGATTGTCGAATTTGCCTCAACTAAACCACTTTATACGGAGTCCAAGCCAGTTTTACCTGTGGTTGTATCCAAGCCCGTGAAAACAGCGGACAATCCATCTTCAGAAGCCCCATCAACATCAGGATCTGTCTCTAGTAATGGCACTGATTCTCGATCCTCTGATGCTCGATCGAGTGATGCAGCTAATGATACCGCATCTACATCAAGTTCTGTCTCGAATTCCGTCTCAAATTCTATCTCAAGTTCGGAGTTGAGTTTACTTGCAGGAGCCTTGGAAAAGAGAGTGTTTTTAACAGCGCTTGGGATCGGGGGCGATGTAAATAAGTTCCGAATTATCCGACCCAAGCCCGATTTTGATAATGAAGTAAGGCTTAACTGGCGCATATCCAATGTCAGTCAAGTGAGGGAGTTAACTCTAGTGGGACGATCGCCTGAAGGTGAAGTTAAGAGTCCTCCCTTGCGATTTGTCTTTGCTGAAGGTTTGCCGCGATCGCTCAGTCCCTACTGTGCGATCGCTAACGATGAAATGACCTGTAGGAATGTCCCTACGGAGGCAAAGGCTTCAGGCAACTACATTTTTGAATTAGCGATCGTGCCGACCAAGCCTCCAGAAGATCCCAAGGCGGTTCCCGTGACGCGAAAAACCGAAATTACTAAAATTGCGCCCTATCCTGCCAAAATTTTGGAGCTAAAGGTTAATGGACAGGATGCCTTACCGCAGTATTCCTTCAATCTCAATCCCGATGTCCCTGCGATTCTAACCCTATCGTGGAAAATAGAAGCTTCGGCAGCCGCTAAGATCGATCTCCTTCCTGCTCCAGGCAATATTGCGGCGGTAGGACAACTTGCCTTGCCCCTCAGTCCCAAATCTGGCGAGGTAACCTATACCCTGCAAGTGACTAATCCCGATGGGCAGATAGTTATGCGTTCCTTCATCGTCCAAACGATCGCCCCACCCCCCGCACCTAAATCAGAAACTCCCCCACCCATTGCTTTGCCTCCCGATATCCCTGAAATTGATTCGCCGTTAATCCCCAATAGCGCTTCTAATGGCTCTGGCAATAGGCGATCGGGAGGTATGCTTTTACCATCGGAAGTTCCACCAAGTCAAAAATAACCCTACGCCTAATACCAAGTTAATAAATGGCATAGCCATTTATTAACTTGAAAACCTTTACTAGGTTTAGTTTTTATAGCTCTAGTCAGTAATGTTAGGAC
>NZ_LIRE01000514.1 GCF_001402795.1 Pseudanabaena sp. 'Roaring Creek' | reverse complement strand
ATTCTATTTTTCTTTCTTCCTTCTCCTCATATTTCCATGTAATTTCGAGATGCTTGCTCAATAGCCTAAACAATTCTTCAGAATGCACTGGCTTTTCAAGGAAATCATCTCCTCCTACGTTTAAACTCTTTTGCTGATCCTCATAGGCTACAGATGCCGAAGAAACGATCACGATTAATCCCTTTAATGTATCCTCTGCTCTGATCTGGCTCAACATCTCAAATCCATCCATCACTGGCATCGCCAAATCCGTTATCACAAGGTCAGGATGCTTATCTCTTGCTCTTTCTAGCCCTGTCTGTCCATTTTCTGCTTCTATAAGCCTAAATCCTAATGGCTCCAGTAGATTGACGATCACTGACCTGTTTTCCCATTTATCATCGACGATCAATATCTTTCCTAATGGCTCCAGTAGATTGACGATCACTGACCTGTTTTCCCATTTATCATCGACGATCAATATCTCCTTCCTCTCTCCTTCATATCCGATGATATTCTGTCCCTGTTGAACTGTTGTTTGCTTTACCCAGTCCTCGGCTACCTTTATCCCTATCCTGAAGCTAAATATGCTCCCTTTCCCTAGTTCGCTCTTAACTTGGATCTCCCCTCCCATCATTTGTACGATCCTTTGGCTGATCGCTAGTCCCAATCCTGTCCCTTCTGATTGTTTCTTCTTCTCTCCTACTTGCTCGAAGGCTTGGAATATCTTTTCTATCTCTCCTTCTGCTATCCCTACTCCTGTATCCTCTACTTCTATCTTGATCTCTGCTCCTTCTACTCCTACTCTAAATATCACTTTCCCTTTGTCTGTAAATTTAATGGCATTGCTTAATAAGTTAATAATTACTTGTCTCAGTCTCTTTTCGTCTGTCTCGATCCCTTCTGGTAGCTCCGTTTCTCTTTCATAAATGAATTCGATCCCTTTTTGGTCGCCTCTCACTCGACATATCTCTACTACTCCTTGCAGAAATGATGGTAAATGAATCGTGTTTTCCTGTAG
>NZ_LIRE01000513.1 GCF_001402795.1 Pseudanabaena sp. 'Roaring Creek' | reverse complement strand
GTAGCGATCGAACTTGTTACTGGGAAGGGATTGTTAGCATGGCTAGGGCTAATTGATATAAGCTAGGGAGACAAAGGGGGCGGTACGCCTTCTTTACACTGTTCTAGCTAAGTAAGTGGGCTTAATTAAATATAAAACCCTAAAACCTGCGGCGCACGCTGCGCGTGCGCTACAGGTTTTAGATCTGGATTTTAATTATGCTGAGGTACTTATTAGTAATTAGCTATTAGTAATTAATTTTTAGTCGTTTCCTAGTTATGACATCTGGCAAAATCGAGAACTCTCTCTACTGGACTGCGGCAATTTTGGGATTAGTTCTCGATCAAGCCTCCAAATATTTAGTCGTACAATACCTCAGGGCTGGCAAATCCTTTCCCTTAATCGATGGGGTCGTTCATTTTACCTATGCTACCAACACAGGAGCAGCCTTCAGCCTATTTAGTGGTCAGATCGATTGGCTGAAGTGGGTATCGATGATCGTTAGTTTGGGGCTAGTTGCTTTTGGGATTTTTGGCAAAAGGCTGACTCGATGGGAGCAGGTGGGCTATGGCTGTATTTTGGCAGGAGCCGCAGGAAATGGCATCGATCGCTTTGTGGCTGGATACGTAGTTGACTTTATCGATATTAGGATTATTCGATTTGCGATTTTTAATATCGCCGATGTCTCTATCAATGTGGGCTTGGTCTGTTTAGCGATCGCAGTTTTGATCGCGGCTAAACCATCCAAGTCTAAAAAATAGGGTGACCCTAACGTTAAGTACC
>NZ_LIRE01000512.1 GCF_001402795.1 Pseudanabaena sp. 'Roaring Creek' | reverse complement strand
AGGGGCGCAACTTTACGGGTTTTGGTAATTTATTTTGCACAAGCAGTTACAGCAATTGGCGATCGCTAGTCATGTTAAGATAAAGTCAAGACCGAAAAGAGAGATGCGACGCGAAGCGTCGCACCTCTCTTTTCGGTTTTATGATAATTTAAATGTATTCGGTTGGCTAAAACATCTATAACCTATGTTCCCCCAAAAATTTCTGACGAGAATGGCTCAAATCCATCAGCTTTCTGTCGATCAGGAAAGTGTGTTCCTATTGCGATTTGGCGAAAATCGTGAGGATCGGGAAGTCGCGAGCTTCTTGGGGATTTCGGAAGAAGCTTACCGCAAACGGATGGGGGAGATCTATCGCAAGTTTGATATCAGTGGCAAAGGACCTGGCAAAAATAATCGTCTCTTACATATTTTACAAAACTACCTAGAGGCGGAAACAAATAAGCTCAACGAGCAGAGTTTGGCAATTTCTAATCAATCTTTGACTGGACAGGGGGCGGCGGGCTCGGATATTAATTTAGACATTAATATTGACGAACTTGTAGAGCAAATGCGCTACCGCAGTCGGCAAATTATCCAAGAGCGCTGTGCGACTATGCGAGTTCTCGACATGTCCCATCCGATTGACCTTGAAAATATTTACACGGGAACCGATGTCTTAGAAAAGATTACGAGCCGTCGTCGTTTGGGAATTGCGGATTTGCTTGCCACCTATCATGGGCGCGATCGCATTGAAATGGGAATTATCAATGAAGATCGGGTGTCGAGTATGGAGGCTCTGACTCGATATGGCAAGCTAATGCTGTTGGGAAAACCAGGGGCGGGCAAAACCACATTATTGAAATATACGGCGCTGAAATGTTCGCAGGGCAATATTTTTAGTGAATTAGTTCCGATTTTTGTAACTTTACGTCAGTATGCAGGTGCGGAATCTCAACCGAGGTTAATAGAATATATTATTCAAGACTTTCAGTCGTCAAATATTAGTGATAGCACCACGGTTAAATACCTGTTACAGCAAGGTCGGGCAATATTATTTTTAGATGGACTAGATGAAGTTCGCGAAGATGATTTGCATCACGTCCTAGAGGATTTGCGGAGCTTTTCCGAACAGTACTATACCAATCGCTTTGTGATTACTAGTCGTTTGGGAGCGCAGGAATATGTATTTGAGAAGTTTACCGAAGTAGAGGTTGCCAATTTTCAACCGCTCCAGATTTCTCAATTTGCTCAGCGTTGGTTTTATGGGAATTCTCGACATATTGAGCTTTTCCTACGCAAAGTCGAAGAAAACCGCCCAATTCAAGAACTAGCTACCAATCCCTTACTGCTGACATTGTTATGTTTAGTATTTGATGAATTTGGCGATTTCCCAACTAACCGTTCCGAACTTTATCGAGAAGGACTGGATGTTCTACTCAAGAAATGGGATGCTAAGCGCAATATCGAACGCCACCAAATTTATAAAAATCTATCGATGCAACGTAAAGAAGATCTATTGGCTCAAGTGGCTTGTACAACCTTTAATCAGGGAGATTACTTCTTTCGGCAGGTCGATCTAGAACGTTATATCACTGACTATATTCGCAATTTACCGAAAGCCCATACTAATGAAGATGCTCTACAGTTGGATAGTGAAGCGATTATTAAGGCGATCGAATCGCAACATGGATTATTTGTGGAACGGGCTAAAGGTATTTATTCCTTTTCCCATCTAACGTTTCAGGAATATTTAGCAGCGAGAGAACTGGTCTACAATGGCAATCCTGAAACGTTAACATTGCTTGCCAGTAAAATCACCGATCACCGTTGGCAGGATGTTTTGCGCCTTGCGGTGAGTATGATGCGCTCAGCCGATGAATTATTACAGCTCATGAAGGACTATTGCGATCGCCTATTGGTTGGGGATCGGCAGTTGCAAAGCTTGTTGCAGTGGGTGAAACAGAAGGCAGAATCCGTACAAGTGCCCGATCGTATTCAGTCAGTACGCGCATTTTATCTAACCCTTGGTCGAGCGATCGCCCAGAGCGATCCCTTAAATCTCGCCAATGTATTGGCTAGAACCCTCGTCCTCGATCTCGACCTCTGCCAAAATCGCAATCTAAATGTCGATTTAGCTTTCGATCTCGCTCGCGCACTGGAAACTAAACAAGATGAAGAACTGGGACTCGATCTCGAACTGGATCTAAGTCTTGCTTTGGAATATGCCCAAGAGATGAACGATCCTCATTTAGCGAATGCTTTAACAGAACTGATCGGAACTTGTCCTGATGATGCTGATAGTGATATTAAATGGCAATATTGGGCAAATAACCTCCGTCAACAAGCTATCAATCATCGAAATATTGGTCAAATCTGGGATTTTACTCCCCACCAACTCGGGCATTTGCGGCAATACTGCAATGCTAATCGCCTCTTAGTGGAATGTCTTGAAAGTGATTGCTATGTCCGCCAGCCAGTTCGACAGGCGATCGAGCAAAGCCTGTTATTACCCAATCCATGAACTGCTATAGCTACCGCCAGTTTTGTTAGGACAAAATTAAAACCCCAAAGAGAGTTGACGCGCGCCGCGCGTCAACTCTCTTTGGGGTTTTATGTCCTGATCCAGTTCGGTAGCTATAAATAGGAAAGGATGGGCGGTGCTTCGCGCTGCCCATCCTTTCCTGATCACTGCCC
>NZ_LIRE01000511.1 GCF_001402795.1 Pseudanabaena sp. 'Roaring Creek' | reverse complement strand
TATAGTTGTTTTAAATAACTTGTAGACGGGCTTCGACTTCGCTCAGCCCTCGGTGTAAGCTAGCTGAGCGAAGTCGAAGCTGTAGTTTTTATTTGAATTATCTATATTTACCAAAACCCGTAAAGTTGCGCCCCATAGGGGCGCAACTTTACGGGTTTTGGTTTGTAATTAATTATGCCTAGCTACTTAAAAAGCCGAAAATCATAACCAATTAACCTATCAAATCTAAATTTAGGCAAATCTAAGGGGCTTGCAATTTAATAAAGTACCAAATATAAAACCAGAATCATTGGGGCGGCGGAGCCACCCCAATGATTCTGGAAAATCTGGATTGATATAGGTTTATTTGTTAGGCTGAGGAGTCAGGCGCAAGTAAGGCTTAACAGGATTGAAGCCTTTAGGGAATTTCTCTTTAGCGGCTTCATCGGAAACAGAAGGAACAATAATCACATCATCACCATCTTTCCAGTTTGCGGGTGTGGCAACACTGTAGTTATCGGTCAATTGCAAAGAATCGACTACACGTAAAATTTCATCAAAATTACGACCCGTGCTAGCAGGATAGGTCAATGTAAGACGAAGTTTTTTGTTGGGATCGATGATAAACACCGATCGCACCGTTAGGGTATTACCAGTTGCTGAATTGGGATGAATCATGCCATAGAGGTCTGAAACTTTGCGATCTTCATCAGCAATAATCGGATAATTAAGGGTTGTATTTTGAGTTTCCTCAATATCACCTACCCATCCTTTATGGGATTCAACGCCATCAACGCTCAAGGCAATAGCTTTGATATTACGCTTATCAAATTCGCCTTTTAGTTTAGCCACAGTGCCTAACTCAGTAGTGCAAACTGGGGTAAAGTCTTTGGGATGAGAGAACAAAATTGCCCAGCTATCGCCGATCCACTCATGAAAGTTAATAGTGCCTTCGGTGGAGTCTTGAGTAAAATCGGGTACGGTATCGCCTAAACGCAGTGTCATATTTTTATTTCTTGTTTGAGTTCAGTCTTCTTGGCTACAAATCTAAGATACAAGATTATTGCCAAAATCGCTAGCCCTATAGGGCGGTATTCCCATCGCTTTAGTGTAGATTGTGGCGTATAACTCCACTTCCCCAAGATAAGTACTTACAGCAATTATCGATCAAACGAACCACAAGGGAATTTTTGAAGGCGTTGCGAAGCAACGCTTTCAAAAATTCCCTTGGTTTGGATTTGAGCGCAAAGCGCTGTATCTTGGGGGGCTGGGCGCTAACACTCTAGCAATAACAATCTTGAGCGATTTTGGCTTTTTTAGTTTTGCTGATTGACATTGTGCGATCTTTACAGGAAACTAAGTAACTGCGAGTTAGAAAGTAAGTGCTTATAACGCGCTAGCTGAGAGCCCAGCTTTAAACGTAAAGTTAATCGCAGGGCACAAAAATAGGCACAAAAATACCAGTTGCGGAACTGGCGGAATTGGTAGACGCGCATGTTTCAGGTACATGTGTTGAAAGACTTGGGGGTTCAAGTCCCCCGTTCCGCATAAATAGTAAAAAAATAGTAAAAAGGCTCGCGTTGCGAGCCTTTTTACTGTCGAAATATAATCGCTTGATTTCCACCCTTTTGAAATTCGTAGCCTACTTGAATAATTTCGGAGCTTATACCTTCTTTATCTAAGATGCGACATATTTCATCAATATAAGGCGATCGCGCTTGGGCGAGGGTTAACAATGGAAAAATCCTTACTTCTTCGGCAATGCGACATAGTTCGCGGATAGAGTCTAAATGGAACTCAAAACTGAGGTGATCGGAATATAGAAATAGCAAGTGCGAGCATAGGGCAAGCTGAAATTGATTATCTCGAAAATCTAGTTTTGGGAGTTCGGCATTAAGATATCTGCCTTCCGACTTGCCGCGCTCGAAATCCGCCAGAAATAAAGCGATCGCTTTTTCCCGATTAGCCCGTAAATCTTCAGGAGATTTATGATAGTTCCATGTCCAATTATTAGGGGTGTTACGCACCTGCTCAATGATGCCATCGATGCAAGCATCAAAGCGGCTTTTAATTTCTGCCCCCGTAAATTGATAAATGGGATCGATCGATGTGACTTGATACCCTGCGGCGGTCATCTCCGCATTAAAGCTTGCGGGTCCATCACCGATACCTATTATCGTTTTTGCGCGATCGCGTTCCGTAAGCGCAAACATTAACTTATATTCGGCTTTTGCACGCCCAAAAGGAACGATTTTATCTAAGATCATCATGATTTATTGCCGAGATATGATTTTGTCTAATTTTATCTTGGGGCTTTCCGCCAACCACTAGCGATCGCCTCAGATTCTGTGCAAAACCATTTCTCTCCCTTACTTACATCAATGTTGGTTGTAGCATAATCTTCCATATTCGGCAGGTGATATAATTTATCACCTGTACTCATAGAAATATTACCCTTAAGGAATCCACTGCATCAAAGGGAAAATTTTCATTAGCAAGAAACCGCATAAATTAAGCAGGTATTAAGTAAACTTTTTCTGCTTTGAGCGATGCACTTGCATAGCTGAAACAAGCTTGAATATCGTCAATCATAATACCTGGATAATTACGAAGAACTTCTTCGGCACTCCAACCCTGTGCGAAAAGATCAATAATAAATTCAACCGCAAGACGAGTTCCTTTGACTACAGGTTTACCAACTAAAACATCAGGATTAATGGTGATACGCTCTTGCCAGTTCATAGAGTGTTGGTATTCAAACAAAACACTATTCTACAACTTGAGACTTACAAGTAGCTATGCATAATTAATACCAATTTCCAAAATAGCAATGCCATTTTGGAAATCTCAAAACCTTACTGGGTCTGTTTTTTAATTCACTGAAGTGAGCCAACACTTCAGTGAATTGGTATAACGTGAGTTCGGGTTAAGCTGGCAAGTTTTAAAAGCCCAAGAGTAAAAGCTTTGCGTAGCAAGGCTTTTACTCTTGGGCATTGAGAAAGGGTTTGCTACGCAAACCCTTTCTCAATGCCCGTTTCAAATTATCCCGAACTCACGTTGAACTAAAAAACAAACATATAGCTGCCGCCAGTTTTGTTAGGACAAAATCAAAACCCCAAAGAGAGTTGCCACGCTCCGCGTGGCAACTCTCTTTGGGGTTTTATGCCTGATACAGTGGGCAGCAGCTATAGTAAGGGTAATACCCTCTAAATACCAATTCCCAAAATGGCAACGCCATTTTGGGAATCTCAAAACCTTACTGGGTTTGGTGTTTAATTCACGAAAGTGTTGTCGTACTTTCGTGAATTGGTATGAATTTGAGTAGCGGCGCAAAGCGCCGCCACTGGAGACAGCTACAGGGCTATGAGCGATTAACCTTTTACACAGATAATCTGTTTGAGAGTTGCCACTACTTCTACAAGATCGGTCTGCTGATCCATAACCTGCTCGATCGCTTTATAAGCAGCAGGTATTTCATCGATGATTCCCGTATCTTTACGGCATTCTATCCCTTGAGTTTGTTGAATTAGGTCATCTAAGTTGAATTGTTCCTTCGCCTTACTTCGTGATAGCAATCGCCCCGCCCCATGGGAGCAGGAGCAATAACTTTCAGAATTACCTTTACCTTTGACAATAAAAGACTTCGCTCCCATAGAACCTGGAATAATGCCATAGTCTTCTGTTCTTGCCCTTACCGCACCTTTACGAGTGACATATACTTCTTCACCAAAGTGAGATTCCTTCTCGGCATAATTATGATGACAATTTACGGTTAGTAAAGGTTTAATAGGTTTACCGCCACTGGCATACTTCTCAATAATTTTTTTAAATCGCGCCATCATCACGTCGCGATTGAACCTTGCATATTCCTGCGCCCATTGCAAATCGCGCCAATAAGCTGCGAATTCAGCAGTGCCCGCCACAAAGTAGGCAAGATCCTTATCCATTAAAGAAGTATCGGCTAATCGCGCGAGATTCTTAGCTGTCTCAATATGTCTTTGCGCGAGCATATTACCAATATTTCGCGAACCAGAATGCAGCATCAACCATACTTGATTATCCGTATCTAGGCAAACCTCTATGAAATGATTCCCTCCGCCAAGAGAACCTAATTGTTTCATTGCTTTACTTTCAAGATGCTGCACACCCAAATGGAGGTCATGGAATTCATGCCATCCTTGCCAATTGAGAACTGGCTTTTCGACTTCTTTGTTGTCATTAAAGCCGACGGGAATGGCAGCTTCGATTTCAAGGCGAATTTGCTTTAATTTCCCTTCTAGTTGCTCTTGGCGAAATGGAGTTTTAATTGCTGCCATCCCGCAACCGATGTCTACGCCCACAGCCGCAGGCACGATCGCTTCTTTAGTCGCGATGACCGAACCAACCAGCGCCCCTTTACCGAGATGCACATCAGGCATAAGGGCAACGTGTTTAAACACAAAGGGTAAGGAAGCGACATTCTTCGCCATTTTTATTTCCGCATGACCGAGATCATGCCCTGCCCAAGACAAAACTGGCTTAGGCGTTGCGATATCTAGTTTTTGAAAAGGCATGATTTTAATTGCGTTTCATGATGTAGTATGCATACTACATCATGAAACATGTTAACGCAATAGTTAAAAGCATAAAGTCTATCTCTTTTATTCTCTTTTAATCTCTTTTATTGATATAGCAGTCCTAAATCATTCCTGACTTTGCTAAGTTTTAGGGTGACTTTCGCGATCGCTGCCAATATTGCACCCCAAAGGGTAGCAAAGATAGAAGAACTAAAAAACAGGATGCAAGTGTAAATTGAAAAAGTTCATTATCTTGGATAGCTGATTTTCCTGAAACCCCTAACCAAGTATAGGCAATGCTTCCAGGAATAACGCCGATAAAAGTTGCAAATGTATAAATCTTGCTGTTAATTGGAGTGAGAGCCAATAGAAAATTGATGATATTAAAAGGGGCAATGGGTGCGAATCTTAACGATAGAACAAGATTGAAGGGTTTATTGGTAACTGCTTGATTGAGCTTTCGCAGTAATTTATGGTTCCCAAAGGTAGCGATCGCCCAATCATGGAAAATGTAGCGCGTAAAGTAGAATGCACCTAAGGCTCCTAAGGTTGCTGCTAGGGTAGACCATACCGTTCCCCATCCAAACCCAAATAGGACACCACCAGCTAAAGTATGCATCGTAATTGGTAAACCCAGAATTGCCACCAATACATAGGTTGAGACAAACAAAGGAATCGTCCAAATTCCTAAGCTTTGTAAATATGAGGAGAGAATTTGCCGATCTAGTAGTCCCCTTAAAGGAGTGATAAAGAAGAGAAGAATAATGCCAAGGAATAATAGGATTTTGAAGTTCTTTTGGCAAAGTCTGAGAAACTTAGGGAATAAAGTCCGCATCATTGTACCACTCACTTATTAAAACGATTTAATTGAAACGATTTAAACAAAATCAGAGAGCGCATCGCTCGCTAAGCGAGCGATGCGCTCTCTGATTT
>NZ_LIRE01000762.1 GCF_001402795.1 Pseudanabaena sp. 'Roaring Creek' | reverse complement strand
ATAAGTAGCTAGGCATAAGTAAACTTAAAACCTAGAAGAGCATACCGCCCGCGTAGTGGGCGGTATGCTCTCTGGTTTTGGGTTTTAATTCTGCCTAGCTACTTATATAATTAATATAGTCATTTACAAATCTTAAAGATTACTTGAAAAAAATTTATGAGTGAAGTTTCTAACCCTCTTTTAATTGGCAAAGGACTGCCGCCATTTCCAGATATCAAACCTGAACATGTCATTCCTGCCATCACCCAACTGCTTGAAGAAACGAGTGCAGGACTGACCGATCTTGAAGCCAATGTCCAGCCCACATGGTCGGGCTTAGTCGAGCCACTGGAACGACTCACAGAACGTATCGGTTGGGCTTGGGGTGCGATCGAGCACTTGCTCAGCGTCAAAAATAATGCAGATTTACGCGAAGCTCACAAGGTCGTCCAGCCTAAGGTAATCGAATTCTTCAATCGCTTTAGCCAAAGTCAACCAGTTTATAAAGCCTATAAAGCAATATATGGTTCTTCGGATTGGGATAGCCTCGAACCAGCCCAGAAACGCATCGTGGACGCAGCCATCCGTGATGCCGAGCTGTCGGGTGTGGGTTTAGAAGGGGAAGCAAAGGAGAAGTTCAATAAAATCCAAATGGAACTTGCCGAACTCTCTACTAACTTCTCCAATCACGTGCTGGATGCCACCAAAGCATTTAGCATGACCTTGACCTTGCCTGAAGAGATTGAAGGCTTGCCCCCCAGCCTGCTAGCCCAAGCAGCACAGGCAGCGCGTTTGGATGGGGATGACAAAGCTACACCCGAGCATGGTTCTTGGTGCATTACCCTTGACTATCCCAGCTACGTTCCCTTTATGCAGCATAGTCGCCGTCGCGATCTGCGGGAAAAGCTCTATCGCGCTTTTGTCAGTCGTGCTGCTAGTGGAGAATTTGATAACTCTCCATTAATCGATCGCATTCTTGAATTGCGCCAACAAAAGGCAAATTTACTTGGCTATTCTACCTATGCTGAATTGAGTCTTGCGCGAAAGATGGCTCCTAATGTCGAGGCTGTAGAGAAGTTGCTCGAAGAATTGCGCCAGTCTAGCTACAACGCCGCAGTTGCGGAATTTGCCGAACTCAAGGAATTTGCAAAAGCTCAAGGTGAAACGGAAGAACTCAAGCACTGGGATACTGCCTATTGGGCAGAACGCCAGCGCGAAACCAAGTTTAACTTCACCGTTGAGGAATTGCGCCCTTACTTCCCATTACCCCAAGTTTTAGAAGGACTCTTTGCCCTTGTAAAGCGTCTGTTTGGTGTAACTGTAGTTCCTGCGGATGGTAAAGCTCCCATTTGGCATGAAAGCGTTCGCTTTTTTGAGATTCAAAACGAGAGTCATGAGGCGATCGCCTATTTCTATCTCGACCCCTACAGCCGTCCCGCCGAAAAGCGTGGTGGCGCATGGATGAATGACTGCATCGGACGAGCCAAGGTGGTTGAAGATGGTACGCCGATTACTCGATTACCTGTGGCTTACCTCATTTGCAATCAGTCGCCACCCGTCGATGATAAGCCCAGCTTGATGACCTTTGGCGAAGTGGAAACCCTCTTCCATGAGTTTGGGCATGGTTTGCAACATATGTTAACTAAGGTGGACTACGCGGGCGCTTCGGGTATTAATAATGTGGAATGGGATGCGGTGGAATTGCCCAGCCAGTTCATGGAAAACTGGTGCTACGATCGTGCCACCTTGTTTGGTATGGCAAAACACTACGAAACAGGCGAAACCCTACCAGAAAGCTATTTCCAAAAGCTCGTTGATTCCAAAAACTACATGAGTGGTTCGGGAATGTTGCGTCAGTTGCACTTTAGCCTTGTTGACATCGAACTCCATCATCGCTATCAAATCGGCGGCTTTGAAACTCCGCTCCAATTGCGATCGCGCCTTGCTGAAAAAACGATGGTCATCCCACCATTACCTGAAGATAACTTCCTCTGTTCCTTTGGTCATATCTTTGCTGGAGGCTATGCCGCAGGTTACTACAGCTACAAGTGGGCGGAAGTCCTCAGCGCTGATGCCTTTGCCGCCTTTGAGGAAGCGGGGCTGGAAAACGAAGAAGCGATCGCTTCAACTGGCAGACTCTATCGCGATACAGTGCTTGCCCTTGGCGGTAGCAAACATCCAATGGAAGTCTTCAAGACCTTCCGAGGACGTGAGCCTAGCACTGCACCATTACTTCGTCATAGTGGCTTAGCGAAGGTTTAGGAAGCAGTTAAGCATATTTGAAAACTAAAACCATAGAGAGTAATGCCCGCGTAGTGGTCGTTACTCTCTTCTATATTTAGCCACTTATAGCACCCAAAACCCGATCGCCTATACATCAAACAGCGATTTTTAGTAGTGAAAGCGGCAGGCGAGAATTCTAATTTTATCGTCTAGAACTTCATAAACTAGACGATGTTCTTGATCGATACGGTGTGACGAGCAACCAGATAGATCGTGTTTTAGGGCTTCGGGTTGTCATGTGCCTTCAAATGGATTACGTTGGACTTCACGAATCAGTTTGATGATTTTCAAAGCTTTTTTACAATCGCGTTCAATCCACCAAGCTAAGTCCTCAAAAGCATCTGCATCAAATTCCAAGTTTTTCACAGGCTGATTCCAAAGAGATTCCATCTCGACGTTTTCTAGCTTTAAGCAGTCTTTCTTTCATGGCTGGACTACTGAGTAAATAGGCAGTTTCCCTTTCCGCCATTAGTTCTTGCCAAAAGGCAATAGGGACAACCACGGAGATAGTTTGCCCTTCTGAATCACAGATGTATTGTAATGCGTTAGTCATAGCAGCCAATATAACTTACTGGATTAGTCATAATTATAACCGAACGCCCCTCGCTACCCACAAAACCGATCGCCTATTCCCTCAAATTAAACAGCGATCGTACTCTCAACACCCAAAAACCAATCGCCTATTTCCCACATCAAACAGCGATCGCCCATCACCACCAGCAAAAACCGATCGCCTATCAATCAATAAAAATTACCAGATTCTCGGCTGTAAATTCTGACTATTGGCAATAATGACAGAATCTCCTGCGGGTTCGATTAAAAATAGTCCTTCTTGAGTTGCATATTCATCTGCCTTTTCATCAATTTTTATTCCTGCTACGGCTCCATAAACTTTGTGGTTTTTGTATTTGGGAAATGCTTCTTTAAATCTTGCTAATACTTCCAAAAATCGCTTCACATTGCGAATTTCTAAATGGGACTTCACTTCAATTGCTACTATTTCATTACCATTTTCTACCAGAATATCAATTTCCATTGAGCCACGATCATCATCTCCTTTCACACGCATGGCTGTGTAATGAACATCAATTCCTTGTTCTCTAAAAATTCTAGCGGCAGCAGGCTTGATTAGATTTTCGACAAATTCTGCCCATCTGCTGGTTAGTCCGCCAACTTGTTTGTTAGTTTGCTCAATTTGTTTGTTTGTTTGTTCAATAGTCTTTCGGATTTCCGCCATTTCTAGTTCGGCTTGGTGCTGATATTCTTGTCGTTGTTGTTCGCTTTCGCGAAAGAGAGCAAAGATGTCATCTAAGGTGATAGTGTTGTCGGACATGGTATTTATAGGATTAATTGTTGTGTAAGTATTTTAGCAATTAAGCTAGGATTTTGTGATCGCCTATCAGCCAAAATCAATAGGCGATCGCCCCTCAACACCCATAAATGCGATCGCCTATTTCTCCACATCAAACAGTGATCGCCCCCGCAACACCCACAAAACCCGATCGCCTATTTCCCATATCAAACAGCGATCTCTTAAACGGTCAAAATCTTGCTTTCAAGTTGGTTTATAATCAAACTGTTAGGTGTATTTTACTTTACAGAGGTAGAGTATATGAGGCATTGGGAAAGTTTAGATGCTATAGAAAGAGAACCTTACAAAGTGAGTGGTGCTTGGGTATTTCGGAAGACGCGAGTTCCAGTTTCGGCTTTGTTTGAAAATTTGCGTGATGGTGCAACAGTAGAAGACTTTTTGGAGTGGTTTCCGCCTGTGCAGCGATCGCAAGTTGAAGCTGTACTGAACTATGAGCTTGATATGTTGGCTGAGGCGGCTTAGATTATGAGGATTCTTTTCGATCAAGGAACTCCTGTGCCTTTGCGACAATATTTGACAGAACATTCTGTGACAACTGCCTATGAAGAAGGTTGGTCTAATTTGTCGAATGGAGATTTACTCAAATCTGCTGAAGATAAGGGATACCAAATATTTGTGACAACGGATCGGAATTTACGCTATCAACAGAATTTAAGCGATCGCCAGATTGCTATTGTTGTTTTGCTTTCTACCTCATGGCCCAAGATTCGGACACAGACTGAAAAAGTTTGTGATGTTATCAATGCAATTAAACTTGGTGATTATGCTGAGATTTCTATCTAATTTGCCTTGTAATCATAGAGATCGCCCCTCATCACCCAAAACCCGATCGCCTAAATCTCAAATCAAACAGCGATCGCCCCCTCATCACCCAAAATCCGATCGCCTAAATCTCAAATCAAACAGCGATCGCCCCTCACCTCCCACAAAACCCGATCGCCTATTTCCCATATCAAACAGCGATCACCCCTCACCACTCACAAACCCGATCGCCTATTCCCTCAAATCAAACAACGATCGCCCCTTCGTCACCCATAAATCTGATCGCCTAAATCTCCACATCAAACAGCGATCGCCTCTCACCACCCATAAATGCGATCGCCTATTCCCTTAAATCAAACAGCGATCGCACATCTCTTCATCTTTCATATAAACATCATTGACATCAGTTATCGCCAAATCCAGATTTGACATTTCTAAATGCTCTACTGGAATTCACAAGTTCCAGCGCAGGATCGCTTACAAATTCGGCATTTAAGAGTTTGCTGATACTCATTAATCTGTTTTTCACTCCAATATTGCCTCTGACTTCTTGTATCAAAGCTACTTGGTTTTAACTCGTAGGCAAAGTCACCAGAAAAATAAACAGATTGTTTTCTTCCATCATCAATCATCAAGTTGGATTTTATTTGCAAGTTTGACTGGATCATATTTTCCTACAAAATAAATTTAAGCAAAGCGAAGACCATAACAAATATCATGAAACTCAGCATAAACTGGTTCACCTTTTATTGAGCCTCTAGCACTAACTCTTAAAATGATATCTCTATCAACTCGAATATCAGCCATAACTTTTTCTTGATAAACATCTCTCAATACCTTCGAGATAGGAACTCTAATAATTGGCTCTTTGACTTGATATCTCCCAACTTCATATGCGTCAGCCACAATTAAAACCCCTTCTCCATCTCGATTATCTGTGCAAAAAAACTTGATTTCTTTCTGGGCAACTTTGGGGTTAAGAATAGTACCTTTGTCGAATATTATATAGTGACTTTCATCTGATAGCTGAATGCAGATAGGTCTTACTAGATATGGCTGCCAATTATTAAATGAAATAATTGCTGCACCTTCGGCAATAACTGTATCAGCATTAGAAATTCGTTTAACTTTAGTTGTTCCAAACTTGTCTCTCATCATTCGATCAAGTAATAGAATTTTAGAAGTTCCACCAATAAGTAGTACTTGACCTATCTGTGAGGAATTTATACGAGAACTATGCAAAACTTGATCAACTAGACTCATAGCATCTTGAATATCAAGATTAATCAGAGATTCAAAGTGACTTCGACTAATATCTAATTCTAGAGAATAAGATTGGTCGTTAAGCGATAAAAACTCAGGGATTAATACGGATGAGCTATCTTTATCACTTAATTTAATTTTGGCAAGTTCAATCTCATTAGATAAAATACTCTGGATACCATCATCAAATCTAAATCTATCACGATTAATATTATTTTCCTTGCAGAATCTATCAATCACATCATCCATCAATTTTTCGTCAAAATAGTCACCTGATCGATCTGGCTGCCCAGCGTTACAGACTTCACAAATAGTTCCTGAATCTAGTTTAACTAGAGTAATATCAAGAGTTCCACCACCCCAGTCAAAAACTAAAATATTCTCTTTAAGACTTTTTAAATCATCTACGGATCTAGGATTTGAAAACAGATAGCCGATTACAGCCGCGAAAGGCTCATGAATAAAGTTTTTAACTGAAATACCCGCATATTCAGATGCCTTGCGAATAGCCTGTCTTTGTTTGCCATTAAAATATAATGGAATTGTAATAACAGCTTCTTTGATTTCAGGATATTCAGAATTTTGTTTTAGCGCAGAATCTTTGAGAAATCTAAAGATATTACCTGCTATCTCCCATGTGTGATACGACTTGCCAAATATTTGAACTTCAATTTCTTCTGCTATTCGACTTTTGATAGATTTAACGAAATAATTTCCTGGTACATTACCAAATTGTCTGATTTTATCTTTTGCTTCACGTCCAACGGTAGGAAGCCCAGAGCCTCTATACCACAAGACAGATGGATGAGGACGTTTAATATTATCTACAAAAGCAGTAATTTTTTGCCCGTCAAACACGGCAGCCACTGAGTTAGTTGTGCCAAAATCAATACCAAATCCAACCATAAGTTTTTACTTGTTGTCTTCATATATAGCTAATTCACTCTTTATTGTACCAATAATTTTTAGGGCAATACGTGCATTAGCTTGTAAATTTTCAGGATTGATAAAACATCTTTCTAGCTTATCAAGCTCATGCTCTAGTCGATTCTGCACCTGATTTAACACTGCATTTTTCTGTTGGCTGATCTCTAATTCACTAGAAGATTTAAGATAAGCATACAATTTTTTCTGATGTTCTAAATTCTCTTGTTCTTCGATCAAATCTTTTTTGTGTTTTATAAGTTCATCTTCTAGCTTTTGACAATATGTTTTAAGTCGTGACACTTCTTGTTCAGTCTCAAGACGAATTTTTTTCTCTCTTTGATAGCTTTTATCTAGTTGATCCACTTCATCCATTTTTTGAATTGCTAAGGCTTGACTGTAAACTCCAAACAAAGTAAGACGTTTTGCCTCGTTAGTGGTAGGCTTTTCCAAAGTAAATAAATCAGTAATAGCTTTGACTCTATCTTTAACAATTTTATCTAGTAAAGATGTGTTTTCAAGCTGGTTATCCAAAAGACTACCATCGGCAAAAGCACTTAAAACTATATCAATACGAGTTGAAACAACAGGGAAATCTGCTTTACAAATTAAGTAAGAAATTAAATTTCTAATGAAGTCTAGTTTTTGGGCAAGAGTTTCTTCTTTGTCAGCTAATTTATCTTTAAGCCATTTGAATAGAACCTGATTGCCCTGATTATTGAGCAACACACTATTAATTCTAGGCTCTAAGTCAAGTTCACTTTGAATAAAACCAACAATTTCATCCGTGATACCATCCAAAGTACGGAGTCCATTTATAGATGTAAAATTTTTAGATAAAAGTGAAAAATGAATTAGCGCTCTATATTCTGAAGGACAACCGAGTACACATTTTGTCAACATCTGCTTTTGCATATTATCAAGCTGATATTGCCGTTTAGGATTAAGAATTATGGCTGTAAAACGTTCAGCTAAAGATTTATTCCATGTAGGTTGAATCGATATTTGTTTTACTGCTTCACATAAATCTTGTGACGATTTAGGTTCGCTTATATTAATTTTGGGACTTGGCTCCTTTTTGTCTTTTGAGGATTTTTTCTTGCTATTATCTTTAGGGTTTTGAGTGATATTATTAATCATTGAATGCTTTTGCCTCCTTTCCAAATTCAGGATGATTTTTTATCATTCGATAAGCCTCTTTTGCTTTATGAATATCACCCCACTCTCTATATACTCTAGCTTTAAATAAAGAGAACTTGTGGAGATAGTTTTGGTTGCTGATTCCTTCGAGCAGTTTATCTAATCTGTATATCCAATTATAATTGATTTTTGAGCGATCACTATAATACATTTTGATTGCTTCCAATAAGTCAGAATGGAAAGCATCAAGTATAATTCCTTGGCTCTGTCTCATGTCAAAGGGAGGTAAATCGTCAACCTCTTTTACTTTGTCATAAGATTGGGTAAAGAAATGCCATGCCAAGAAAAACACAGAATTTTCTGACACATTCAAATGTTGATCAAACCAATTCATTTTAAAAGCTATTGCTCTACAGGCTAATTGAGCTAATGGAGTGGTAAAAGATTGAAGCTTTCCATAAGCACTGCCAAAATGCATAGAAATGACATCAAAATCTCTTAAATGACGATTCACCTCTAAATCATGTCCCCTCAAATACTCTAGAAATCCAGCTTGATATTGGGATAATGAGAATGTGTTTGTGTAGATAGAGTCTTGATATTGCCACCATTCATCATCAACTGTCCGATCATTTCTATCTATTCTCACCTGTAATGATTCGATTTCAGTTTCTAAGTTATTGAGTAGTTCAAGATCTAGTTCATTAAAGGTTTCACGGTTAGACGGTTGAAACAAGAAGGTTGTGTTTACATATTCATGTCTATGTCCCTTGAATATATGATTGTTTAACTCCGCATCAGTGAAGAAAAACCTTTGGCAGATAGGACATATTATAGAAGGTAACTCTCTGCTAGGTAAGCTATGAATAACAAGCTTTTGCCTGATTTGTTCAATTTTCCATCCCGACAACTCATCGTTATCTTCTAATGTATCTAGGTAAATTCCCATATTAGATTTATGTCAAATTTGTTTTTATGTTAATAGTGATTTCTTCTTTACATCTAAACTCCATTTTTCCAAAGTTCATACTCGCTAATATCAATATCCTCATTCCAAACCAACCCATAACCACCAGCCTCAATTCTAAAATTTTTAAAAAAGCTAGAATTTTTTAACGGCGCAAACATTGGTTTACTTAGCAAATTAGAGATATCGTATTGCTTAAAATCACGATCGCTAAACTCAATCAATAAAGTGCGATCTCCTATAACTTGAGCAGAAATAATTTTAGGTGGTCTCATGGCAAACATTACTTTAAAGGCGGTAACTTACAAAAATCTTGAGTATTCCACATATTCAGCAACTCATTAGCATTATAGTCTCTCAGAGCTTTACTTCATGCTAAGGCAAGCAGTGATAAATACTTATCTTGGTAAAATAAAGCGATCGCCTCAAAATCTCTTCTTAGCAGTCTTTCTACCTGTGCAGTTGAACAGTTACCAAGCCGAATCCAAATAACTTTCGGTGGATTTCCAAATACTAAGCTGAGGTCATGCATATCGGAATCTTTCGAGACAATTATCAAATCATTAGACTTGGCATAATCCCAAACTATGGGATCGACAGTTGATTTCATATCAACATCTCGAACATGTAGCGAATTTGGGAAAATGTCAGCCAAACGGATCGGTAACTTGGGAGATAGATTTTCATCAAAAAGTAACTTCATGCTGATATCGGCACTGTCATAAACCGACGTTCGCGATCAGCCGCGTAAGCAATACAGGCTTTAAAATCTTCTCGCGTTAAATCAGGAAAATCTTCAAGTATCTCTGCTTCAGTCATATCAGAAGCTAGGTACTCAAGCACTTCATAAACCGTAATTCGCAAACCACGCACACAAGGCTTGCCACTACGCTTATTTGGCTCAATTGTGATGTAATTTCGGTAGTTCATACTAGTAGTTTATAGATCAAGTGTAATGATTTGTAAAATCTCCTCAAACTTAACTGGCTGATAGGGCAATACAAAATCTTCAGCACCTTCATGTAAATGATGAGGATAAGTTTCAATCTCAGGATGGTGAGCAGCATTGTCCCAACGCCTAATAAATTGTCCATCTTTACTTTGCCAATGAAAACTGTATTTAATCACCTCAACCTGATCTGATTGAATTTCAAAAAACTCAAACATTTCTAAAAGACTATCATCTTGTAAAGTCAGTCGATATCGCCATAAACCTTTATTGCCCTGTGCTTCCTCTCTAAGAATGCTAAAACTTTTCACTGCTAGGCAAAGAGCAATCAACGACTTTATTAAAGCTAGATAATCTTCGGCAATCATCACAATGCTTGCTCTAGCTTGCTAATCTTAACTAAGAGATCTTTTCGCAACTCACATAAACTAAACCACTCAAACAGATCCATCTCATCCCCTAATACTCCTGATTCAAATTGTTCTTGAAACTGACGAGAATCAAGACTATAGTTCTGTTCAAACTTACTAATATCACGGTCATAAATAGCTAATTTCTGTCGATGACGATTTAACATTACACTAAGTAATTGACTCAGAATCCGATCTAATTCATTGCGATCGCTACAATTTGCACTAAGTAACTCTAATTTGTCTAATGTATTCATGGCATACACACATAACTAAACTTAGATCGATATAGCCTTTTTAACATTATATCAACAGTAATTTTTCCTATAAAAAAGGCGGCGCAAACGCCGCCTTTTTTAATTTTTACTCTACACCTTCAATACGGTCTTCGAGTTCTTGATAGAGTTCACGCAATCTATCGAGATTCTCTTCACTGGTTTCCCAATAGCCGCGACCATTGACTTCTAGCAGAGTGCCAACAATCTTACGGAACGAATTGGGGTTGAGATTTTTGAGGCGATCGCACATCTCTTTATCGTTCACATAGACATCATTGACATCTTCGTAAACCCAGTTATCCACTGCGCCAGCCGTTGCCGACCAGCCCATCGTATTCACGAGACGCTTGGAGATTTCGCGGACACCT
Source organism: Pseudanabaena sp. 'Roaring Creek' (assembly GCF_001402795.1). Classification (GTDB taxonomy): domain Bacteria; phylum Cyanobacteriota; class Cyanobacteriia; order Pseudanabaenales; family Pseudanabaenaceae; genus Pseudanabaena. The sequence continues at coordinate 5,550 of NZ_LIRE01000762.1, read as the reverse complement.
TCATAACCACTCTTGAGCATTCCCTCATACCATTTAGGATTGAGAATCTTGGTGCGGGTATCGAGGCGGACAGTCTCGGTAAGAGTGCGAACTTGAGCATTGGCTGTCGTGGTGTCAGCGATGAAAGAGGTAGGTTTTTTGCCATCTTTGCGGAGACTGCCAACGAGCTTAGTGGGGTCAGAGTCGAAGTAGTGGGAGACATCGGTGAGACTGATTTCGGAAGAGTCCAAGTTTTGGAAGGTCATGTCAACGGTCTTCAGAGAGGCTTCGTAAAGCTGACGCTGTTGGGTATTGCTGACATTGCCACCAAAGGCGAAGGACTTGCGCGATAGATACATCTGTTGCAATTCTTCTTCGTTTTCCCATGTGCTATTTTCCACAGCGAGGTTAACGTTGGAGGAATAGGAACCCGATGAGTTACTAAATACACGGGTAGCCGCTTGGCTAATGGTTAAACCAAACTCCTCGGCTTGGGCGATCGCATGTTTGCGGACAAAGTTCATCTCCAAAGGCTCATCGGCTTCGGCTGCCATTCTCACGGCGCGATCGATTAAGTCCATTTGGTTGACAAATAAATCGCGGAATACGCCAGAGCAATTAACGACGACATCGACGCGAGGACGACCCAATTCTTCGAGGGGAATCAATTCCAAGCGGTTGATGCGACCGAGGGCATCGGGCATGGGCTTCACGCCGATCATGCAGAGAACTTGAGCGAGGGATTCGCCGTAGGTCTTGATGTTGTCGGTTCCCCACAGTACGACCGCGATCGTTTCGGGATAAACTCCATTATTATCTTGGCGCTGACGCTCTAAAAGGCGATCAACGACGGTTTTCGCCGCCTGTACCGCCGCACTCGTCGGAATCGAGTTGGGGTCGAGGGCATGCATATTCTTGCCTGTAGGCAGTACCAAAGGATTGCGGATGGGGTCTCCACCTGGACTCGGCAAGATATAGTCACCCTCAAGGGCGCGAATCAATCCACCCAGTTCGTTGTCGGCAACGATCTGCTTGAGACAGAACTCTAGGAATTCAAAGAGAGGCTTGATGTCATCTTTATTGACATTGGGATAGCCATTCTCTTGGAACACTTCAATCCAAGGTTCGGTTTTGCCCATTCTAAAGAAGTTGAGAACGGAGAGTTTGGAAACTCTGCCATCGTCATCAGCCTTGGCTTTGACCAATGCGCCTACAGATTTATTAGCGATCGCCCGAATGTTTGCCAAGAGTTCCACATCGGCATAAATACCTTTGTCACTGGATTTGTAAAGCTGTTCGATATCGCGTCCGATGCTTTCACAGATGATTCTCAAAAGCGACTTCATCTTGTCTTCGGGGCGATCGAAACTAGCAATGCTAGTCAGCACATCGGTGACATCTTCAACTTTGGGAGGCTCACCGACAACGTGCAGCCCGCAAGGGAGAACGCGGGACTCGATTTCCATCAGTTTGTTGTAAACCTGACCGATGACGTTATCGCGTTCTTCGAGGGACATTTCCTTGGCATCCTGTTCAGGAAGTTCCACATCCTTATCGAGATTTACCAAGCGCACCTTGTCCATGATCGTATTAGTGATTTGCACGCCACGACTTCCTAAGCGCAGATCCTTATAGGAACCGATCAGTTCGCTTAGTTCCTGTAAATTGCGGCTCAAGCCTGCATTTTCAGGTGCTGGGGTAATGTAGCTGATGATCGTGGCATAACCGCGACGTTTAGCGATCGTTGCTTCCGATGGGTTATTGACCGCATAGTAGTAGATATTGGGCAATGCACCAATTAAGCTGTCGGGGAAGCATTCGCCCGACATACCTACCTGTTTGCCAGGCATAAACTCCATCGAGCCGTGAGTACCGAAGTGGAGCACGGCATCGGCTCCCCAAACATGGTTGAGATAGGTGTAGTAAGCGACGAAACCGTGATGGGGTGAGGCAGATTTGCTAAAAAGTAAACGCATAGGGTCGCCTTCATAGCCAAAGGTTGGTTGCACGCCAACGAAGATATTTCCGTATTGCTTGCCGTAAATGATCAGGTTCTGACCGTCGGAATTGAGATGTCCTGGAGCAGGTCCCCATTGCTCAATAATGCGATCGACATAGGGTGTATTCTCTTCGTATTCCCTCACTGACATTCGATAGGCAACATTTAATTCTGGGCTGCCAACCATTGCTTCGGGGTTATGCAGAATTTCAGACATCATGTCGTGGGAGGTCTTTGGCAATCCTTGCACATCATAGCCATTGTTGCCGAGAGCTTCCACTACCTTATGAATGGAAGAGAAAACATCTAAGTAAGCGGCCGTACCGATGTTGCCCTTGTCGGGAGGGAAGCTAAAGATGGTGATGGCGAGTTTCTTCTCATGGCGAGGCTTGCGGCGGAGATTTGCCCATTTAATCGCCCGACTTGCAATCGTTTCTAAGCGATCGCCAATGGCATGGGAACGACCTGTCGCGCTGTCGCGACCAGAGAGCACGATCGGATCGAGTCCTCCATCCAGCTCTGGCAAGGCGACCTGTAGGGCTACTTGGACTGGGTGCAAACCGAGATCGCTATCTTGCCACTCTTCCGTGGTTTGGAAGACGAGAGGTAAAGCGACCATGTAGGGACGATTGAGCTTTTCGAGGGCTTCGATCGCCTTCGGATGATCTTGCTTTGCAGGTCCTCCAACTAAGGCAAATCCAGTAAGGGAAACCACGCTATCGACGATCGCCCGATCCTTTTGCTTGGGATCGTAAAAATATTCCTCTACTGCCTTCGAGAAATCCAGTCCACCATTGAATACAGAAATCACCCTTGCGCCCATGGATTCCAATTCCTGTACCATCGCCACATAATGCGCGTCATCGCCCGTGACGAGGTGCGTTCTTGCCATCAGTAAACCCACGCATGGGGCGAGGGGATCTTTCATCTCTTCGGGAATATCGGTACGGGCGTTAAACCAGTTTAAATATTCGGCGGTACTCTCGAACATTTTTGGGGCGAGGGGATGCCATAGCCCCATATCCAAGTAGGTAACGGGATCTTTGATTTGCAGAGGGGCGGCTCCACGCTCTTTCGCGCGGGCTTTGACCGTTGGCAGGTAATTTTGTGCCAACATCAACAAAAAGTTTTCGAGATTTTCCGTCGATCCCCCCAACCAATACTGGAAGCTCAACATAAAGTTGCGCGCATCCTGAGCCTTGTCCATCGGCATATACTTGAGAATCTTCGGCAAGGTTTGGACGACCTTGAGCATACTGTCTTGAAAAGAACTGCCCGATTTCTCTTTACGCTTCCGCATGAACTGGGCGATCGCGCTTTTCGACTGCCCCAGATTTTCCATACTGAAACTGCCCATTTTATTGAGGCGCATCACCTCTGGCATCGAGGGGAAGACCACGCAAGCCGATAGGCGATCTCGGTGGGGTTGAACGGCAAGGGCGATCTTGGTCGCCAGATCGTCAATAAAAATTAACGAAGCGATAAATATATCGGCTGCGGCAATATCCTCTTTGAAGGACTCGTAATTTTCTGGACTTCGTAGCTCTTCGATTAAATAGCCATTTACCTCGATCGCCAGATGAGGGTTGTTTTTGTTGATTGACTTTACAGCCGCCGACATAGCGCTCTGATATTGGGGTTCAAGCACTACATAGACCAACTTCATTAAGACCCGACCCTGTAGAGTTTCGGGAATGATACGTCTACCAGATAATGTTGCGATCGGTGGCACAGAAGTGAACATGCAGTCTCCTTAAATTACTGTCCTGATTTTTGGGGATTGTATATATTGCGTTTGGTTATTTGTTGCTTGAACTGTTACAGGTTGTAACAATTAGCAATTAAAGATTTATACCTATTCACTATTTAATACCAGAGAACCATTGCCGTGGTTGATTTTGGGCAATAAATGCAATAATTTGAAATTGATTTGTTTACATATCGTTACACTTCTTCATCTTTGTGACGAGTAAATGTAAATTTTTCTTAAATCTCTTTAACTTTAGTAAGGAATTGCTCCATATATATCCGTCGCCAAGTGTATTGGGACATAAACCCCAAGAATTGATTGGCGGCGCTTCGCGCCGCCAATCAATTCTTGGGGTTTGATTTGTCCTCATTCAAGTGACTGTAGCTATATCACAAGGCAGCATTAAGGGCAGCATTATCGGATCTCAAAGAGCATAGTAGGGAGCATAGAGGTGCTTTGCCCTGCTATTCTCCTTGATGGCGATCGCCACTAACTCAAACATTGCGTTAGCTATGATGTTGAGGATATTTGAGCTAAAATCGTGCTTGTACCCAGCTCACTACAAGCCCAAAACTTGAAGGAAATCGCTATGACATGGCAGCAACCTGCAACACCTCTGCATCGATTTTATAGTTGTTTACCTTATCTCTTGCCGTTATCAGCGGGCGTAATTTATGGAGCTGTCCTCTTTCAGCAGTTCCCTATTCTTCTATTTCCCTTTTTTCCGTTTATCTGGTTGTATGGCAATGTCTTGGCATTTCCCCTAGTTCCCGTACTCGGCTTGACGGGAGAATTTTTTCTGTTTATGGGGCTTTTCTTTTTGGTGGTAAGGGATGCCCGCGTTCCTCATTTTGTGCGGTTCAATACGATGCAGGCTTTACTAATGCAAATTGTATTGTTTATCGCTCAACTTCTCTTTCAGTTAGTCGAGCAGGTTTCTAGTGATGCATTACCATCCGTAATTAATGCGACCATTGCCAATACCATCTTTATCGGCACAACCCTATTAGCTGGTTACGCGATTTATCATAGTATTAAAGGCGAGTATTCCGATATTCCTACTCTCTCTCAAGCTGCTTCATTTCAGTGCGAATTATAATCAGTGCGAATATTCAGTACAAATATTCAGTGCGAATTATATTCAGTGCGAATTAAAGATAGATTTAATCGGTTCATATCCCCGTACTGAACTCAGTAAACCCAAACGATTTAGAAACCAAACATGATTTATGGTACGACGTAGTTCAGTCAGTTATTTAGATCGGCTATACGCGAGCTTAACTTACCTATTACCGATCGCCGCAGTTGTGATATTCGGGGCATTCTTGTTTATTCAATTTCCGCCATTGTTAATCGTTTTTTTGCCAGTGATCAAACTCAACCAAATTTTATCAATTTCAATTATTGATTTTATTTCGATTCGGTTTGTCACTTGGTTCTGTGTATTTATTTTTGTGGTTAGAAGCTATAAGGTCAACCATTTTACGCGCTTTAATGCGATGCAAGCTTTGCTATTAGATATTGTGGTGGCATTGGTCGGAGCGATCGCTGAGTTGTTATCCGTAATCTTGGGCAAGGTAGCTTTTTTCCCCTTTGTATTACAAATTATCGCTAGTGTTACTTTTTTGGGCATTACGGCTGCATTTGCCTATTCTGTATTTCAATGCATTCGCGGCAAGTATGCCGAAATGCCTGTGATTTCTGATGTTGCCTACTATCAAGTACGTTAAAAACCAAAAAAAGTAGCGCACGCTGCGCGTGCGCTACTTTTTTTTGGTTTTATATATCTATCGCCAAATGTACTAGGACATAAACCCCAAGA